>NZ_JBHVJC010000029.1:0-124470 GCF_042799315.1 Streptomyces sp. NPDC057702
GCCCCGGGGCGCGCGCGGGAGCCGGCCCGCGCGCGGCGGGCGGGCCCGGCTCGGCGCGCTGGTGGCGGTGCTGCTGCTGGTCGGCGTGGCCGGCGCGGGGTGCGGGGACGGCGCGGGCCGGGCGCGGTCGGACGCCCTGGCGCGGCAGCGCCTCCACTGGTCGCGCTGCCCGGCGCCGGGCGAGGGCGAGGAGGGCGCGGGCACGCCGGCGCCGGGCCCGCCCTGGGAGTGCGCGACGCTGCGCGCGCCGCTAGACCACGCCGACCCGGGGGGCGGGACGATCGACCTCGCGCTCATCCGCGCCCGGGCCACCGACCGGACGCGCCGGATCGGCTCGCTGGTCTTCAACTTCGGTGGCCCCGGCGGCTCGGGCGTCGCCGCCCTGCCGGCGTTGGCCACCGACTTCCCACAGCTGCGCACCCGCTACGACCTGGTCAGCCTCGACCCGCGCGGCGTCGGTCGCAGCGGTGGCGTGCGCTGCCTGGACGACCGCGACCTGGACGCCTACCACGCCGCCGACGCCACCCCCGACGACGCGGCCGAGACCCGCGCGCTGGAGGCCCGCGAGCGCGCGTACGCGGCGGGCTGCGCGCGCCGCTCCGGGGCCGTCCTGGCGCACGTCGGCACCCGGGACGCCGCGCGCGACCTGGACCTGGTGCGCCGCGTGCTCGGCGACCGCGCGCTGCACTACTTCGGCGTCTCCTACGGCACCGAACTCGGCGCCACCTACGCCCACCTGTACCCGCGCCGGGTGGGCCGGACGGTGTTCGACGCCGTCGTGGACCCGGGCCAGGACCCGGTGGGCGCCGCCCTGGGCCAGGCGCGCGGCTTCCAACGGGCGCTGGAGAACTACCTGCGCGCCTGCCCCGCCGAGGCGGCCGACTGTCTGACCGAGCGGGAGATCGTCGCGCTCCTGCGCCGGCTGGACCGCCGCGCGCTGCCCGGCTCCGACGGCCGGTCCCTGACCCAGTCGCTGGCCAGCGACGGCATCGCGCAGGCGCTGTACGCGAAGGACTTCTGGGAGTACCTGACGCAGGGGCTGCGTGCCGCCGCCGACGGCGACGGCACGGTGCTGCTCGCGCTGTCCGACCTGATGAACGGCCGTGGCCAGCGCGGCGGCTACAGCACCCTCCAGTCCGCCCTGACCGCCGTCACCTGCGCCGACCACCGGCAGCGCTACACGGCGGCGGACGTGCGGGCCAGGCTGCCCGCGTTCCGCGCGGCCTCCCCGGTCTTCGGCGCGTACCTGGCCTGGGGCCTGCTCCAGTGCCGGCACTGGCCGACGGCGGGCGCCCGGGACACCCCGGAGGTGAGCGCGCCCGGCGCCGCCCCGATCCTGGTCGTGGGCACCACCGGCGACCCGGCGACGCCGTACGAGGGGACGCGGGGCATGGTCCGCGCGCTGGGCGAGGGCGTCGGCGTGGAGTTGACGTACCGGGGCGAGGGGCACGGCGCGTACCACGGTGGCAGCGCGTGTGTGCGGCGGACGGTGGACGCGTACCTGCTGACCGGGGCGGTGCCGCGCGGCGGGACGGTGTGCCGGTGAGCGCGTCGGGCCGGGGCGCCGGGGCCGGTGCGCGGGGTCGAGGCTTAGGATCGCTTGCCATGGCACGCCCTATACGCACCCCGGCCCTGGTCACGGCGGCACTGATGGTCGTGGTCGGCGCCACGGCGGCCGGCTGCGGCGGTGGTGGTGGTGGCCGGGACACCAGCGACGGTTCGCGCGAGAGCCACGCGAGCAGGCCGACGTCCCGCGTCCCGGTCGACCCCCGGCTGCCCACGGCGCTCACCGGCCAGCAGGTGCGCTGGAAGGCGTGCGCGGCGCCGACCGCGCTCCAGGGCGGGGGCGAGGAGCCCGGCGACGCCTGGCGCTGCGGCACCCTGAAGGTCCCGTTGGACTGGGCGAAGCCCGGGGGCGAGAGCATCGACCTCGCGCTCATCCGCAAGGAGGCCACCGGATCCGGGGACCGGATCGGCTCGCTGGTCTTCAACTTCGGCGGCCCCGGCGGCTCCGGCGTGGCCACCCTGCCCGGCTTCGCCAAGGACTACGCGAAGCTCGGCGAGCGCTACGACCTGGTGAGCTTCGACCCGCGCGGGGTCGGCGAGAGCGCCGGCATCACCTGTCAGACCGACGCGCAGCGCGACGCGACGGCCGAGGTGGACGGCACCCCCGACGACGCGGCCGAACTGGCGGCCGGGCTGGCCGACTCCCGTGCGTACGCGGCGGCCTGTCAGCGCACCTCGGGCCGGATGCTGGCGCACGTGGACACCGCCAGCGCCGCCCGCGACCTGGACCTGATGCGCCAGGTGCTCGGCGACCGCAAGCTGCACTACTTCGGCATCTCCTACGGCACCGAACTGGGCGGCACCTACGCCCACCTGTTCCCGAAGAACGTCGGCCGGGCCGTGCTCGACGCGGTGGTGGACCCGACCAGCGACGCGCGGGCGGGCGCGCTCAACCACGCGCGGGGCTTCCAGCGCGCGCTGGACAACTACCTCAGGGACTGTGCCGGCAAGGGCGCCGAGTGCCCGGTGGGCGACGACCCGGACCAGGGTCGCGAGCGGATCATGGAGCTCGTGGCCGCGTTGGACGCCACCCCGTTGCCCACCAGGGACGGCGACCGCAAGCTCACCGACAGCCAGGCGCTGCTCGGCATCGGCACGGCCCTGTACTCCAAGGACACCTGGAAGTACCTCACCCTCGGCCTCCAGGAGGCCATCGAGCTCGACCAGGGCACGATGTTGCTGATGCTCGCCGACTCCATGGCCGGCCGCGACGAGAAGGGCCGCTACGACAACTCGCAGCCCGCCAACTCCGCCATCTCCTGCCGGGACACGCGTCAGCGCGTCACCCCCGAGCAGGTCAAGGCCGAGCTGCCGACCTTCCGTGAGACCTCCCCGGTCTTCGGCGAGATGATGGCCTGGGGCATGCTCGGCTGCACCGACTGGCCGGTGCCCGGACTGCGCGACCACCCCGAGGTCAGCGCCCCCGGCGCGGCCCCGATCCTGGTCATCGGCACCACCGGCGACCCGGCGACGCCGTACGAGGGCGCCCGCACCATGGCCCGCCAGCTCGGCGAGGGCGTCGGCGTCGAGCTGACCTACCGGGGCGAGGGACACGGCGCGTACAACAGCGGCGACGACTGCACGGTGCGCAACGTGGACGACTACCTCCTGGACGGCACCGTGCCGCCCACCGGCACCACCTGCGGCTAGCTCTCCCCCGCCGCCGCCAGCCCGCCCAGCGCCGCCGGCAGCTCGCCGGTATGCAGCACCCCAAGGCGCTGGGTGGCCCGGGTCAACGCCACGTACAGGTCGCTGACCTGGTACGCGGCCGGTTCGGTGACCAGCACGGTGTCGAACTCCAACCCCTTGGCCTGCCGCGCGTCCAGGAGCACCACCTCCCGGGTGAGGTCGGGCGTCGGCCCGTGGCCCGCCTCCGGCAGCGCGGCCAGCAGCGCGGCGTGCAGCGTGGCCGGGGCGATGACCGCGACCCGCCCCCCGCCCCGGGCCGCCTCGGCCTCGCGCGCCACGGCCGGGGCGAGGTCGTCCGGGGCGACGCGCCGCGCCCAGGGGCGCACGCCGGTGGAGCGCACCGAGCCGGGCGGGTCGAAGGACGGGTCGTGCGCGCGCAGGAACGCGGCGGCCACGTCCATGATCTCGGCGGGCGTGCGGTAGTTGACGCCCAACCGCACGTGCTCCCAGCGCTCGCCGACGTACGGGGCCAGGACGCGCTCCCAGGAGCCGAGGCCCGTCTCGCGCGCGGTCTGCGCCGGGTCGCCGACCAGGGTCATGGAGCGGGTGGGGACGCGGCGCATCAGCAGCCGCCAGGCCATGGCCGACAGCTCCTGCGCCTCGTCCACCACGATGTGACCGAACGCCCAGGTCCGGTCGGCCGCCGCGCGCTCGGCCGCGGTGCGGTGGTCGGCCTCCTCGTGCCGGTCGGCCATCCGCTCGGCGTCGATGACGTCGTGCGCGGCCAGCACCTCGGACTCCTCGTCCTCGAACTCGTACGTCTCCGAACCCGCCGACAGCTCCAACACGCCCCGCGCGTAGGCGATCCGCTCCTGTCGCTCGGCCTCGGCGGCGGCCCGGGACGCGCTGTCGTCCTCGCCGAGCAGCTCGGCCGCCTCGTCCAGGAGCGGCACGTCCGCCTCGGTCCACGCGCCGCCCGACCGTCGGATCAGCGCGGCCGACGCCGCGTCCAGGTGGGTCGGCTCGGCCAGGAAGTCGGCGACGAACCGCTGCGGGGTGAGCTGGGGCCACAGCGCGTCGATGGCCGCGTGCACCGGGCCGCTGGTGGCGATCTCCTTGCCGAGCTGGGCGATGTCGTCGGGCCCCAGCAGGTTGGATCCACCGAGCGGGTCGGCGCCGATCCGCTCGGCCAGCCGCGCGGTCAGCGCGTCGATGAGGTGGAAGGCGAAGACGGGGCGGGCCAGGTTGTGCGGCAGGCCGCTCGCGCGGGCGTGCCAGCGCGCGTCCTCGGCCATCGCCCGGTCCAGGCTGAGCGTGCCGTACCCCTCGTGGTCGATCTCGGTGGCCCACTCGGGCACGGTCTGCCGGTCCCGCAGCGCCTTCGCCAGCGCCTCGGCCATCGCGGCGCGGCCCTTGACCTCGGCGACGGCCGGGCGGTCGGTGCCGGTGGCGCGCACGCCCGGGAAGAGCTCGCCGAGCGTGGCCAGCAGCACGCCGGTCTCCCCCAGCGCGGGCAGCACGTCGCCGATGTAGCTCAGGAAGGCCGGGTTGGGGCCGACGATCAGCACCGCGCGACGGGCCAGCAGCTCCCGGTGCGCGTAGAGCAGGTAGGCCGCCCGGTGCAGCGCGACGACGGTCTTGCCGGTCCCCGGGCCGCCCTCGACGACCAGGACGCCCTGGTGCGGCGCGCGGATGACGCGGTCCTGCTCGGCCTGGATGGTGCGCACGATGTCGTGCATGCGCCCGGTGCGGGCCGCGTCCAGCGACGCCAGCAGGACCTCGTCGGCGTCGGTGCCCTCGTGCCCGGTGCGGACGGGGTCCGCGAGGTCCATCAGCTCGTCGTGGAGGGCGGTGACGGTGCGCCCCTCGGTGCTGATGTGTCGCCGGCGTCGCAGGCCCATCGGAACGTGGCCGGTGGCCAGGTAGAAGGGGCGTGCCACATCGGCCCGCCAGTCGATGACCAGGGGCGTACGGGACGCGTCGTCCCGGCGCATTCCGATGCGCCCGATGTGGTGGGTGCGACCGTCCCGGAAATCGAGTCGACCGAAACAGAGTCCGCTTTCTCCCGCGTGGATCGCGCGGAGGAGTCCAGCCTGTTCCTCCACCCGCACATCGCGCTCAAGCCTGGCCTGAAAACCGTTCCCGACCTGCACCAGCGCCGCTCGCATGGCTTCCTCGGCCGTCGCCTTGAGCCGGTCGAGCCGGGCGTAGAGATCGGTGATGAATTGTTGTTCCTGCCGCATTTCCTCGGTTGACAATTCCACTCCCGACGCGTTATGCTTCCCGCAGATGCTTTTCCTTCACGTCTTTTTTCGCGAAGACATGAAGAATTAAATATACGCAGCAGCGAGCCCCGGATGTCAATTCATCCGGGGCTTTCTTTGTGCGCGTGGACGCGCACGCGGCAGGGCGCGGGCGACGTCGGTCCGGGGCGGCGGCGCGGATGTGCGGGCCAGGGGCGCGCGGGTGGCGGGCACGCGCGGGGGCCGGGCCCCACCTCGGTGGTGGACCCGGCCCCGCGCGTGCGCTCCCGTTTGGCGCGCCCCCGCCGCACAGGGCGGGCGCGCCGACCGAGGCTAGTAGACCGGCTTCTCCGGCTCGATCTGGTTCACCCAGCCGATGACGCCGCCGCCCACGTGCACGGCGTCCGCGAAGCCCGCGGACTTGAGCACGGCGAGCACCTCGGCCGACCGGACACCCGTCTTGCAGTGCAAGACGATCTTCTTGTCCTGCGGAAGTCCCTCCAGGGCGTTGCCCATCAAGAACTCGTTCTTCGGGACCAGTCGGGCACCGGGGATGGAGACGATGTCGAACTCGTTGGGCTCGCGGACGTCGATGATCTCGATGCCCTCGCCGTCGTCGATCCACTGCTTGAGCTGCTTGGGGGTGATGGTCGACCCCTGCACGGCCTCCTGGGCCTCGTCCGAGACCACACCGCAGAACGCCTCGTAGTCGATCAGCTCGGTGACCGTGGCGTTGGGGCCGCAGACCGCGCAGTCGGGGTCCTTGCGGACCTTGACCTGGCGGTAGGTCATCTCCAGGGCGTCGTAGATCATCAGCCGGCCGACCAGCGGCTCGCCGATGCCGGCCAGCAGCTTGATGGCCTCGTTGACCTGGATGGACCCGATGGAGGCGCACAGCACACCCAGGACGCCGCCCTCGGCGCAGGAGGGGACCATGCCCGGCGGCGGCGGCTCGGGGTACAGGCAGCGGTAGCACGGGCCGTGCTCGCTCCAGAACACGGACGCCTGACCGTCGAAGCGGTAGATCGAACCCCAGATGTACGGCTTGTTCAACAGCACACAGGCGTCGTTGACCAGGTAACGCGTGGCGAAGTTGTCCGTGCCGTCCACGATCAGGTCGTACTCGGAGAAGATCCCCATCACGTTGTCCGCCTCAAGGCGTTCCTCGTGGAGTACGACGTTCACGTACGGGTTGATGCCCAGCACGGAGTCGCGCGCGGACTCCGCCTTGGACCGGCCGATGTCGGCCTGGCTGTGGATGATCTGGCGCTGCAGGTTCGACTCGTCGACCTCGTCGAACTCCACGATGCCGAGCGTGCCGACACCGGCGGCGGCCAGATACATCAGGGTGGGCGAGCCGAGCCCGCCCGCGCCCACACAGAGCACCTTGGCGTTCTTCAGCCGCTTCTGCCCGGCCATTCCCACGTCGGGAATGATCAGGTGACGCGAGTACCTGCGGACCTCGTCCACGGTGAGCTCGGCAGCCGGCTCGACCAGGGGTGGCAGCGACACGGGGAACTCCGTAGTTGATGGGAGCAGTGTTGTTCTTCCAGTAACACTGCCACGCGGTGTCTCATTCCGTGACACCTGGTCCGATGCGCGAGACGATTTCGTCCCAGTAGCCGGGCAGCGTCTCCCACGCGTCGGCCTGGCCGTGACCCTGCCGGTCGGTGAAGTAGATCGTCCCCGCGCCCTGCCAGCGGGCGATGCGCAGCGCCTCGTCCAGGTGCGTGCGCGGCACGCCGTGCACCAGGTGGCAGAACCGCTCCGGCGGGTAGTCGGCCGTCCACTGCGCCGCCTGCGACCAGCGGTAGTGGGCCCACTGCCCGGAGAAGGTCACCAACTGGTCGGCGCTCTCCACATAGCTCGGATGCGGGTGCGTGCCGTGCGCGAACACCAGGTAGGCGTGCGCGCGCAGGGCGCGCAGGGTGGTGGCCACCCGGCGCACCTCGGCCAGGCCCGGCCGCTCGGTGGGGCAGCGGTCCAGGTAGAACCCGTCCACCTGGTACCACTCCAGGAAACGGTGCGCGTCCGAGAGGAGTTCACCGAAGGGGCGGGTGCCGAACCGCACGTCGAGGTGGCCGAGCACCCGGGCCCGCGCCTCGTGCAGCCGGGCCGCCGCCCCCAGGCAGTGCGGATCGGGGCGGCTGCCGGGCCCGCGCGCCACGTTGAGCACCGCCCAGTGCAAGGGGGTGCACGGGCGGGCCAGTTCGGCCCACTCGGCCGGCGCCACCAGCGGATGCGCACAGCCGGGCACCCCGAAGCCGAGCCGGCCGGCCACCGCGCCCGTGCGCCGCGGACCGGTGAAGGTCACATACGACATGCCGCCTCCATCCAGATGTCGGCCAGGGACTCCTCCAGTCCGATCCGCGTCCGCCAGCCCAGCCGGTCGCGCGCGGTGCGCACGTCCGCCTGCTGCCAACTGCCGCAGCCGTCCGGATAGACGTACCCGACGGGCCCCGCCGGATGGTCGGCCCCGTGCTCGCCCCGGCCGTGCCCGCCGCCGGGGCCGTGGCCCGCCGCGTGGCCGCCGGCGTGCGCCGCGCCCGGCGGCTGGCTCGGGTGCGGCACGGTGCGCAGCGGGTGCGGCCCGCCCTCCATGTCGTGCAGCGCGCCGCCGAAGCCGGCGACCCTGGCCAGCACGGCGGCGGCGTCGCGCATCCGCACGGCGCGGCCGGTGCCGATGTTCACCACGCCCTGAGCGGCGGACAACGATGCCGCGTGGACGGCCCGCGCCACGTCGCGTACGTCGACGAAGTCGCGCTGGGCGCCCAGGCCGGGGAACCTGAGCTCGTTGTCGCCCGCCTGCATCGCCCGCCGCATGGTGTCGGCCAGGCGGCCCAGCGGCGAACCGGGCGGGGTGCCGGGGCCGACCGGCGAGAAGACGCGCAACACGATGGCGTCGAGGCCGGAGCCGAGCACCAGTTCCGTGGCGGCCAGCTTGCTCACGCCGTACGGGCCGCCCGGGCGCGGGATGGCGTCCTCGGCGGTGGACGAACCCGGCTGCGAGGGCCCGTACTCGGAGGAGCAGCCGACCTGCACCAGGCGCGCCCCGCAGCCGCTGCGCCGCAGCGACTCGCAGACGGTGGCGACGGCCACCGTGTTGTGGCGGGTCAGCTCCCGGGCGCCACCCCGCGTGGTGCCCGCGCAGTTGATCACCACACCGGGGTGCACGGCGTCCAGGAACCGGGTCAGCGCCCCGGGGCTGCCGGTGGACAGGTCGAACCGGACGTCGGCGGCGTCGCCCCGCCCGAGCTCGGTGAGTTGCACGGCGGGGTCGGCGAGCAGGTGGTCGGCGACGTAGCGCCCGATGTAGCCGCTGGAGCCGAGCAGGAGAACGCGCATCAGTGACGCCCCCGTTCCACGGTGCGGGGGGCGGACGCGGGGCCGGCGGTGCGGCGGGGGGCCGCCCCGACGAACCGGGCTGCCCCGGACGCCTCGGCCGGCTGGCCGAGGGGGTGGCCGACGGGGTGGTGGGTCATCTGGCTCGCTCCTTGTGAAGGTTGCGCCGCCTGGGCCGGGGGGCCGGTGTCGCGGCGGCAGAGGTCGTGGGTCGTGCGCCGGCGGGTGTGGCGCTCGGGGTGGGGGCGGCGTACGTCCTACGGGGAGACGGCCGGGCCGCGGGATCGCCGCGCCCGGCCCTCGCACGGCGCGGGACCGCCCGCGCCGGGCCCCCGTGGCGTCGTCGGTGGCCGGCGGGTCCCGTCGGCCGGGGGACGGGGGGACACGGCGCCTGGCACCGGGGTGCGGTGGGCGCCGACGTCGGGGGTGGCGGTGTGCGGGGCGGCGGGGTGCTCGCCGCCCGTGGTCGGTCCGGGGTCACCGGTGTCGTGGTCGCGCGGGTACGCGCTGGAGGGGGCCGGGGCGCCGGCGGCGTGCGCCCAGGCGCGGGAGAGCGCGCCCAGCCCGTACACGCCGAGCACCAGCGCGCCGGTGGCGCAGGCGAACGCGGGCACGGCCGCCACTCCGGTGGCCGCCACGAGGCGCTGCACCGGGCGGGCCAGGCCCGCGCAGCGGGGCAGTTCGGCGGCCAGCACGGCGCCCACCGCCGCCGCTTCGATCGCACAGGCCAGGGCGAGCCCACGGCGGGCGGCGCGGCGCAGGCCGTGCGCGGTCAGCAGTCGGGCGACGAAGAGCAGCATGCCGAGCGCGCCGGCGGCCAGCGCCGTGCCGAGCCCGAACCCGTGTCCCGGCAGCACGCGGCAGGCCACCGCGAGCAGCACGGCCAGGGCGCACCCGAACAACGCCAGCGCACACCCGTACGCCACCCGCGCGCCAGCCGCGAACGCGGACAGCTCCCGGCTGGCCACCAATCCGCGCCGGGCGCGCGCCGTGAACCACCGCGCGCACCAGAGCGCGGGCGGCACCGCGCCGGCCAGGGCCGCGCCGGCGATCGCGCCGGGCACCAGCGGCCGCCACCGGGCCGCGCCCGGGCCCGGCCACTGGCGGGGGTCCCACCAGCCGTCGAGCCAGGACACCGGTGGCCAGGGCGACGGCCCGGCGAGCCACCCGGCCCCGGGCCCGCCGGCCAGCGCCTCGGTGAGCAGCCACCCGCCGACCAGCGAGTACGCCAGCAGCCAGCACCACCACACCGGCCCCAGTACCCACCGCCACCCGCCCGCGCGCGCCCGGCCCCCCGCGCCCGCCCGCCCACGCGCGCCGCGCGGGCGCGAGGCACCGAGGTGCGGGGAGTTGGTGTACGGCGCGCTCGCGCGTGAGGTGCCCGCGCGCGACGTGCCGCCGCACGGGGAGTTGGCGTGCGGGGAGCAGGCGGGGAAGGGGAGGCCGAAGCGGTGCGGCGCGCCCGGGTACGCGGGGCTCCCGGGTGCCGGGACGCCACCGTGGAGATGCGCGTCGGTGTACGCGCCGGCGGGCACGCCCGCGCCCGCGTACGACCGGGCGGCTCGCGGGGCGCCGTACGGGTCGCCGTGGCCGAGGGTGAACGCGGTGCCGTGGCCGGCGGTGTACGGGGCGTACGGGGCGCCGTGATCGGCGGCGTACGGGAGGCTCTCGCCGGGCTCGCCGCAAGGCCCGGGATGGTCGTAGCTGACGGGACGGCCGTAGCTGACGGGGTGGCCGAGCGGGCCGGGATAGCCGGCGGGGCCGACGTACGCGAGCGGGGCGGGGGCGTCGAACGGCGCGGGGTGCGCGAACGGCGTCGGGTGGCCGCACCAGGTGGTGTCGCCGAGGGCCGTGGGGCGGGCGCACGGGACCGGGTGGCCGAGCGGCGTGGGACCGCCGGGGTGCTCCCACGCGAACGGGGCGCCGGGGGCGAGCTGGGCGCCGGGGGTGGACCAGTCCTCGCCGAGGTGGGGCCCGTGGCCGGCGCGGGGGTCTCGGCCAGCAGGGTGCGCGGACCACCGCGAACGCCTCGGCCCGCGCCACGGGGCGCACCACGCGAGCACGAGCACCAGGGTCGCGCCGCCCGCGCCGATGATCCCGCGCGTGACGTCCGACGCGTGGGCCGTCCGATCGAGGACGGCGAGCACCAGCAGCCCCAGCAACCCGGGCGACAGGCACCCCCACCACGCGGCCCCGCCCCGCCACCGGGCCCGCCACCGGGCCCGCCCCTGCCCCGTGGCACGGTCGTCGAGGCCGCCCCACTCCCCCGGCGTGCCCGAGCGGGCCCTCAGGTCGGCGTCGGAGTGAGCCCACAGGCGCGCCGGCTGGCCGCGCCCGCCGACCTCACGGGTCCGTCCCCGCGCGCGGGGGGCAGCGGGCTCCGTCGCTGATCCCGGCGTCGCCGGGGGGGCCACCCCCGCGCGCGGGGTGAGCAGACCTCGTCGCAGTCGCGACAGAGCGGCCCCACGGGTCCACCCCCGCACGCGCGGGGAGCAGACCTCGTCGCAGTCGCGACAGAGCAGCCCCACGGGTCCACCCCCGCACGCGCGGGGAGCGGGCGTGGCGTGCGAGCCTGCTCGGTCAGCGCCAGGGCCCATCCCCGCGCGCGCGGGGACCGCACCAGCGCCCGTGCGAGCGTCATCGCCCGAACCGACCAGTCCCGCCGCGCCGACCGAACCGGCCGGTTCGTACGTTCCCGGCGCGCCGTCCGCGTCCACTCCCGACGCCCCGCACGCCGCGTGGTCGCCGCGCCCCGTGCGCCCGTCGTACGCGCCCGCCGCGTGAGGCTCCGCTCCGAGCGGGCCGTACGGATCGCCGGTGGCGGGCCAGACCGGCCCGCCGTCGGTGAGCGCGCCGGCGCGTGGCGTCCTGGCGTACAACTCCTCGGCCAGCGCGAACACATCGCGGTGTCGGTAGCGCGCGGCGGCCCGATCGCCGACACCCCGCGCCTCCAGCCCCGCCGCGATCTCCAGCGGGTCGACGGCCCGCGCGCACAGGTCACGATGCTGGTGCAGCAGCAGCCGTACCGGATCGACGTACCTCCCGCGCCGCGACTCCCCACCCCACTTCCGCGACCCCGTCGCCCCCACCCCACCGGCCGCGCGCACCCCACCGGCCGCGCCGGCCGCGTCCGACGCCGCGGACCCACCCGAGGTGCCGGCGGAGACCGCAGCGTCTGGCCCGCCCGAGGCGCCGGCACGGGCCGCCGCACCAGACCCACCAGACGACCCGGTTCCAGCCGAGACCGCACCGGCCTCCCGGACGCCGCGACCACCTGCCACCCTGCCGATTCCGCCCGTGTCCGCCCCACCAGTCGAGTCGGCCCCATCGGCCGCGCCGGGTGCTGGCCGTGCGGGGGACTCCCGGCCGGGGGCCTCGGGGTGGGCGTCCGTCGGTGCGCCCTTCCGGGAGCCGCCGGGCGTCTGCGGGCCGGCCGTCGTCTCGCCGGCCGGCGCGCGCGGGCAGCCGCCGGGGGCGTCGCGGTCGGTGGCGGGGCGGGCGGGAGGTAGGGCGTCGGGGGTCGTACCGGACGTGGTCATGCCTCGTCGCCCCCCTCTCGCTTTCTCATCCGGCCCCGGGGCGCCTCGACCACCTCGGCGGGTGTCGCGCTCGCGCACGCTCCCGGCTCCGGGTCCGCACCGCCCGCTCGCGCCGCCGCCCATCGGGGGGTGGCCCGCCCGGTCGCGGTACGCGCCGTCGTGCGCGCCGCGCGGCCGGACGCCGTCCAGTGGCCCGGCACCCGCGCCTCGGCGGGGTACGCGAACGGCAACGGGTCGCCCGCCGCGCCCACTTCCGCCTCGGCGCGGCGGACCGGGGCGCGCGAGAGCAACTCCAGGTAGATGCCACGGTAGGCGCCGGTGTTGCGCTGGGCGTCGAAGAGTTCCAGCGCCCGGGAGCGGGCCGCGCCGCCGAGCCGCTCGCGGCGCGCGGGGTCACGCAGCAGGGTCAGGCAGGCCGCCGCGAGCGCGCGCGGGTTGCGCGGCGGCACCAGCAGGCCCGTGCCGCCCACCACTTCGCTGACCGCTCCGACATCCGTGGACACCGTGGCCCGCTCGCAGAGCATCGCCTCGACCAGCCCGGTCGGGAACCCCTCGGCCACGCTCGACCGCACGACGACGCTGCCCGCCGCGTACGCCTCCGGCACGGTGGGCGCCTCCCAGCCGCCCAGCGCTTCGAAGGAGACGGGGCTCGCGCCGATCGCGTGGGCGTGCGGCGCCTCGTCCGGGAAGAGCTGCGCGGCGAGCGCGGCACACTGCGCTCGATAGGTCAGCGCACCGACCACCGGACGGCTCGCCCGGAGCCCGTCACCGCCCGTCGCGCCGGCGAACCACGGCGCGCCGCCCCCGATCGCACCGGCCCGCCGTTCGCGGCGGGTGACCGATCGACGCGCGCCGGCACGCACCGCCCGTCGCCAGACCCGGCGCGGGGCCCGCGCCCGTCGCCCGTGCGGAGGCCCCCCACGCGCCACGGCCGCGCTTCCCGGGCCCCCGCGCGCCGTGCCACAGGGGGCGCCGTACGGCGCGGCCCACGCCGTCGCCGCGTGCGCCGGCGTACCGCCGCCCGTCGCCACGGCCGCGTACGCCATGGCCAGGGCCGGTGCGGCGGCGTCGACGTCGGCCGTGTCGGGCGGGCAGTCGGCGATGGCGCCCTCCTCGCCGGGGGCGACCGGCCCGGTGTCCACGATGCGCAGCCGCGCCCCGGGCTCCTCGCGGCGCACCTCGGCGAACGCGTGCAGCAGACAGACCAGGTCCCGGGTGGGCTCGACGCGGCCGACCCACACCAGCGTGCGGCCGTCGTCGGCCCCGACCACGGCGTGTTCCCGTGCCACGTCGAACCGGCGCGCGTCCAGGCCCGGGTAGAGCGTGCGCACGCGCGTCGGGTCGGCCCCGCAGCGCTCCTGCCAGCGCCGGGTGTGCGTACTGCCGGCGGTGACGAGCGCGGCCTGGGCGTACGCCTCGGCGGCCAACTGTCGGTGGAAGGAGGCGATCAGGGTGCGTACGGGAGCGGAGGCGGGGGCGTGCGCCGGGGCGGCCGGGTCCGGGGCGAGGGGGTCGAGGTAGTGCTCGCGCAGCCGGGTGCCGTGCTCGGTGACCAGCAGCGGCGTGCCGAAGAAGCGCTTGGCCAGCAGCCCGGGGAGCACGGCGGGGCCGGCCGAGGTGGCGTGGCACAGGTCCACGCCGGACAGGCCGCGTCCCGCGTCCGCCCCCTCCCGGCCGGCGTCGGCGCGCGGGCCGTCCTCGCCGTACCAGGGGAGCGAGAGCGGCCGTAGCGCGCGCTCCAGGTAGCGCTGGACGGTGAGCAGGTCGGCGACGCCGGCGCGGTGCGCCGCGCCGGTCGCGCCCGGCGCGCGGCACGCGACCTCCAGCAGGCGGGCCGCGATGTCGGAGCGGATCATCGCGGACAACCCGCCGTGTTCCCGGGCGAGTTCGGCCAGTCCGTAGAGCCCGTCGGCGAAGGCGCGGGCGGGGACGGCGTAGTCCTCGGACCGCCGCGCGGGTGCGGCGGTCGCGCGCGGACCAGACAGCGGTGGAGCAACCTGTCCCACAGTGGCGAAACGGTCCGCCTGGCTCTCGGAGCGCCGCGCCGCCGACTGCCCCGACATCGCGTCCGGCGCGGTCGCCGCGCGGGCGGGCACCGGAGCGACGTCGGCGGAGGGAGCGGCGGCGAAGGGGGGGTCGGGGAGCTCCGGGCTGAGGGTCGCGGCGCTGATGGCCCGGGCGAGCCGCCCGAAGTGCTCGGCGAACAGGGCGCGCTCCCGGCGCCGGTGGGCGCGCGCGGTGGTGGCCGGCGCCTCGGGCGCGGGCTCGCCCCACAGCGGCGCCGTGCGCACGCGGCGCACGTGGGTCGGTAGCGGCAGCCACCCGCCGGCCTCCTGCGCGGCCCCGCGACTGAGCGCGCAGACCTCGAACTCGTGCTGCGCCAGTTCGCGTACGAGCCGGTCGCACCACTGTCCCGCCGCACCGTTCGGGTACGGATAACCACCCTCGGTCAGCAGTCCCACGCGCACGTTCGCACCCCGATCTCCCTGATGGGCAGCCGCCGTAAGGCTGCGGCAGCACGCTATGCGCGGGGCGGGGCGGCGCCCCGCCGGTTGTCCGTCGCGCCACCAGAAGGGGTGAACAGCAGTAACTTTTTCGGCCAGTTGGCGTTGCGGCGCGCTATACGGCGGTGTCGGCCCGCTCGGTCGGCCCGACCCGCTCCAGCGGGGGCACCGCCGAGAGCAGGGACCGGGTGTACGGGTGGCGCGGGTGGTCGTAGACCGTGTCCGTGGCGCCCTCCTCGACGATCCGGCCGCCGCGCATCACGGCGACCCGGTCGCTGACCTGCCGTACGACGGCCAGGTCGTGGGCGATGAACACCAGCGCCAGATCGCGCTCGCGCTGGAGGTCGCCGAGCAGCCGCACGATCTGCGCCTGCGTGGTGACGTCGAGCGCGGAGACCGGCTCGTCGCAGACGATGAGGCGGGGCTCGGGCGCGAGCGCCCGCGCGATGCCCACCCGTTGCCGCTGCCCGCCGCTGAACTCGTGCGGGTAGCGGTGGTACCAGTCCGGGTCGAGGCCGACCCGTTCCAGCAGCCCGCGGACCCGCTCGACGATCTCCGGCGAGGAGAGGGCCCCCGCGGCGCGCAGCGGGTCGGCGATGGACTCGCCGATGCTGCGACGCGGGTTGAGGGAGGAGACGGGGTCCTGGAAGACCATCTGCAACTCGCTGCGGAAGGGGCGCAGTTCGCGCTCGCGCAGCCGGCCGATGTCCCGGCCCTGGTAGCGCAGCTCGCCGCCGGTCGGCTCCAGGAGGCGGACGAGCATGCGGCCCAGTGTCGTCTTGCCGCTGCCGGACTCGCCGACGACGCCCAGCGTCTGGCCGGCGCGCAGCGTCAGGGAGACGTCGTCGACCGCGACGGTACGCGCGCGCCGCTTGCCGAACTCCCGGCGCAGCGCGGTCGCCACCAGCAGCGGCTCCCCGTCCTGCGGGACGCCCCCGTCCTGCGCGACGCCCTCGGCCCGCGTGACCTCCCCCGGGTCCGGCGCGGCCGAACCGTCGCCGGTCACGTCCTCGGCCGCGCTCGTCGGCTCCGCGGCGTGCCCCGTGTCCCGCCCCGCGGCGCGCTCGGGACTCGCCTCGCCCGCCGGCGGGGTGGTCGGGGCGGCGCCACGGGGCTGGCCCAGGCGCGGGACCGCCGCCAGCAGGGCGCGGGTGTAGGGCTCGCGCGCGGCGTTGAGCACCGTGCCGACCGGGCCGTGTTCGATCGCCCGGCCCTCGCGCATGACCAGCAGTTCGTCCACGCTGGCGGCGGCGACCCCCAGGTCGTGGGTGACCAGGACCATCCCCATGCCCGTCTCGGCCCGCAGTTCGGCGAGCAGGTCCAGGATCTGTGCCTGGACGGTGACGTCGAGCGCCGTGGTGGGCTCGTCGGCGATCAGCAGGCGCGGCTCCAGGGACAGGGCCATGGCGATCAGCGCCCGCTGGCGCATGCCGCCGCTGAACTCGTGCGGTCGGGAGCGGGCGCGCCGGGGCGCGTCCGCGATGCCGACCCGGTCGAGCACCTCGACGGCGCGGGCGCGGGCCGCGCGCCGGGAGGCGCCACGGTGGTGCACCCGGTACACCTCGGCGATCTGGTCGCCGATCGCCAGGTAGGGGTCGAGCGAGGACAGCGGGTCCTGGAAGACCATGGCCGCCACCCCGCCACGGATGCGGCGCAGGTCGGCGTCGGAGGCCGCGAGCACGTCCTGCCCGGCGATCCGTACCGTGCCCGTCACCTGGGCTCCGGTGCCCCGGTGCAGGTCGAGCAGGGTGAAGGCGGCGGTGCTCTTGCCCGATCCGGACTCGCCGACGATGCCGAGCGCGGCGCCCGGCTCCAGCGTGAAGGACAGCCCGTCGACGGCGCGTACCGCCCGCTCGGGCGCCTCGGACCCGCCCGGGTGGGCGCCGCCGTCGACCGCCGGGAAGACGACGCCGAGGTCCGCGACCCGCACCAGCGGCCCCGCCGACGGCGCGCCGTCGCCCGTGGTCCGCGCCCCGGGCACCCGCCCGGCGACGGCCCCGGACACTCCAGGTCTGGACGTCCCGGGACCTGACGTGTCCGGCTCGGCCGGCGCGGGCTCCGGCGCCGTGCGGCGCTCGCTGACGGATACGGCTGGTGTCGCCGTCGTGGCCTGCCCGGCTTCGATCGGCTCCCGCTCGGCTGTGGCCCCTTCTGACCGTTGTTCGCTCATGTCAGGGTCACCCTCCGATCGGTTGCGGCGTAGAGAAGGTCGGCGACGATATTGGCGATGACCACGGCCGTGCCGGTGACCAGCGTGATGGCCACCACCACCGGCAGGTCGACGACCTGGACCGAGTGCACCAGGAGCTGGCCAAGGCCCGGCAGTCCGAAGAGCGTCTCGGTCAGCATCGCGCTGCCGAACAGGGAGCCCAGGTCCAGCGCGGTCATCGCGATGACCGGTGGCAACGCCCCGCGCAGCGCGTGCCGCCCCACGATGGCCCGCTCGGTGA
Source organism: Streptomyces sp. NPDC057702 (assembly GCF_042799315.1). Taxonomy (NCBI): domain Bacteria; kingdom Bacillati; phylum Actinomycetota; class Actinomycetes; order Kitasatosporales; family Streptomycetaceae; genus Streptomyces; species Streptomyces sp. NPDC057702. Next base: position 17,274 of record NZ_JBHVJC010000029.1, read on the forward strand.
CGCCGTAGGCGCGGAAGGTGCGGATGTGGTCCTCGGCCAGCGTCTCCAACAGGGAGCTGCGGGTCAGCCGCGCGTACTTGGCCGACTCGATGAGCGCCAGCGCGATCCACGGCAGCAGCATGTTCCACGCCCACTGCTCGGGGTTGTCGGTCAGCGCCACGTAGGAGGGGAAGGGCAGCCAGCGCAGTTGCGCGCAGAAGACCATCAGGAGCAGCAGGCCGATGATGAACACCGGCGTCGCCGTGCCGGCCAGCGTGAACCAGGTCAGCAGCCGCTCGGTGATCCCGCCCCGGCGCAGCGCCGAGAGCAGGCCGGTGCCGACGCCCAGGATCAGCCACAGCACCATGGCGCCCAGGGCCAGCGAGGCGGTGGCGGGCAGCCGCTGCCAGATCAGCTCGGTGACCTGCTGGTCGTTCTGGTACGAGAGGCCGAAGCAGGGGGCGTCGCAGTGCAGGACGCTGGTGCCGGTGGAGTAGTCGTGCCCGGTGAACAGGCCCTGGAGGAAGTCCAGGTAGCGCACGTACAGCGGGTCGTCCAGGCGGAGCTGTTCGCGTACCTGGGCGAGCTGTTCCGGGTTGCAGCGCGAGCCGCAGATCAGCTTGGCGGGGTCGCCGGGTACGGCGTAGAACATCGCGTACACGACGACGGACAGCACGAACAGCACGAGGACGGCGCCGGCCACCCGGCGCAGCAGGTAGAGCGTCATGCCGGGTCCCCCTTCTCGGTCGTCTGGAGCGGTGCGCTCGCGGTCTCGTCGGGGCCGGCCGCGCCCGCGGGCGTCCCGGCGGCTGCGGCATCAGCGGTCCCGGCGGGCCCGGCCTGCGTGGGGCCGGGGGTCCGCGCCGGGCCCGTGCCGGCGGCCCTGCGCGGACGACGGCGGCCGACGCCCAGGCGCGAGGCCTCGCGTGGATCGAGCGCGACCCGCAGCGCGTCGCCGACGATGGTGAAGGCGAGCACGGTGAGGAAGAGCAGGCCGGCGGGGAGCAGGACGTAGGCCGGGTCGGCCCGGAACCAGGTGGTGGCCGTCGAGAGCATCTGCCCCCAGGACGGGGTGGGCGGCCGGATGCCGACGCCGAGGAAGGACAGGCCCGCCTCGGCCACGATGTTGGTCGGCAGCAGGATCGCCGCGTAGGTGATCACGGGCGCGGCCAGCGAGGGCAGCAGTTCCCGCCGGGCGATCCGGAAGGGGCCCGAGCCGCCGAGCCGGGCCGCCGCGACGAAGTCGAGCTTCTTGAGCGAGAGCGTCTGGGCGCGCACGATACGGGCCGTGCCGGCCCAGCCGAACAGCGCGATGACCAGGACCAGCAGCAGCGGGCGCGGGAAGTCGGTGGGCACCACGGCGGTCAGCGCGATGACGAACGCGAGCATGGGCAGCGCGATGAACACGTCGCTGAGGTGGCTGATCACGCCGTCGACCAGGCGGTTGCCGAACCCGGCCGCGATGCCGACGACCACGCCGACGAAGACCTGGAGCACGGTGGCGCCGACGGCCACGACCAGCGAGACGCGGGCCCCGTAGACGAGGCGGATGAACAGGTCGCGCCCGGTACCCGGTTCGACGCCCAGCCAGTGGTCGGCGCTGATGCCGCCCCAGGAGCCGAGGGGGACGCCGCCGCGCGCGGAGTCCACCAGGTCGTCGTGGTACGCGTTGGGGTCCTGGCCGGTGAGCGCGGACAGCAGGGGCGCGGCGAGGGCGAGGAGGACCAGCAGGGCCAACCCGGCGCCCGCCACGACGGCGGCCTTGCGCGCGCGCAGCCGCCGCCAGACCTGGCGGGCGCCCGAGGCGGGGGCCGGGGCCCCCGCCTGGGTCGCCGTGGCCAACACGTCGGTGGTCACGAGGTTTCCTCGCCGATCACGCGGTGCGTGGTCGCGGCGAAGGGGGTACGCACGTGGATCACCGGACCGCGACCTGCGAGACGTCCAGCACACCGGTCCAGTCGCTGATCACGATGTTCTTGACGTCCTTGCCGTACAGGCGCTTGTAGACCGGGTGGAACAGCGGCACCGACAGCGCCTGCTCGCCGATCTTCTTGTCCAGCGCGCCCCACCGCTTGGCCGCGGCCTTCAGGTCGGTCAGCTTGTTGATGGCGTCGATCTCGGCGTTGACGGCCTTGTCGTCGAGCTGCGCGTGGTTGTAGTTGGAGCCGTCCTTGACGATCTGCCGGCCGTCGAAGATCGGCGCCAGGAAGGGGCCGCCGGCGGGCCAGTCGGCGCCCCAGGCGGAGAGGAAGAGCCCGGGCGCGTCCTTCACGCTCTTGGTCTTCTCGCTGTAGTCGTTGTCCTCCAGGCCCTTGAGCTCCAGGGTGATACCGGCCTTCTTCAGCCCCTCCTGGACGGCGGTGGCGACCTCGGGGCTGGTGGCGAAGTCCTTGGCGGTGGAGTGGGCGAGCGTGATCTTCAGCCCGTCCTCGTAACCCGCCTCCTTGAGCAGCTTCCTGGCCTGCTCCGGGTTGCCCGTCTTACCGGCCGGGAAGTGGTCGTAGGGCGTGTAGCCGAAGAACTCGCGCTCGGGCAGGAAGGTGGTGGCGGGCTCCGCGAGGGAGGAGCCGCCCGCGGCGTTGACCACGCTGGTGCGGTTGATGGCGTAGCTGATGGCCTGCCGCACCTTGGGGTTGTCGAACGGCTTGACCTTCGGGTTGAACGCCAGGTAGTTCGTGTAGCCGAAGTGCCCGGTGCCGACCCGCTCGGCGAGCTTCTTGTCGCCGCTGACCTGCGCGAGCTCGGCCGGGCCCAGGTTGGTGTCGGTGGTCACGGCCGCGGCGTCGGGCCCCGAGCCGGTGGACAGCCGCTGGTTGATGACGGCCGAGTCGAGCCCCGCCCTGACGTCCACCCGGTCCGGGTAGGCGTGCCGCTCCTCGTCGGTCTTCTCCGACCAGTGCGGGTTGCGCTCCAGGACCATCTGCTCGCCGTCACCGACGTTCTTGACGACCTTGTACGGACCGGAGGAGATCGGGTGCTTCTCGTACGCCGTGCCCTTGTCCTTGTCCCTGGGCACCGGCGCGAACTGCGTCTGGGTGGCCACGAAGGGGAAGTCGCCCTCGGGCTTGCGCAGGTGGAAGACGATGGTCTTCTCGTCGGGCGTCTCGATCGAGTCGAGGCCCTTCTTGTCCTTGTACGCGCCCTGGTAGGTATCGCCACCGATCAGCCAGTCGCGCAGGTAGGGCGCGCCGCCGGACAGTTCGGCCGCGAACGAGCGCTCGATGCCGTACTTGATGTCCGCCGTGGTGATCTTGGTGCCGTCCTCGTACTTGAGGTCGTCCTTGAGCGTGTACGTCCACACCGTGGCGTTCTTGCTCGGCTTGCCGGTGTCGGTGGCCAGGTCGGGGACGACCTTGGCGCCCTCCGCGCCGTCCTCGCGGTTACGCGTGGTCAGGGTGCGGAAGACGAGGCCGGGGATGTTGCCACCGCCCGAGGTGTACAGCCGGGCCGGGTCGAAGTCCGACTGGGGCTGGGAGTTGAGGATGGTGAGCGTGCCGCCCTTCTGGGGCGCGCTGCCGCTCTCGCTCTTGGAGCCACTGCTGTCACTGTCCTCGGGCCCGCAGGCGGCCACGCCGCCGAGCACTACGAGGCTGACGGCCGCCGCGGCCACGCGGCGGGATATGAGGGGCAGTTGACGCATGACGAGGAAGGCCTTTCGCAGCAGGAGGCATCCGGGGCGCGGGGCGGCGCGGGCGTCGCCGGGCGACGGCCGCACCGCGGTCGGGCGGATGCGGGAGGAGGGGAGGAACGAGGGAGCGGCGCCGAGTTGGCGAGACGCGCGTCTCAGTGCCTGAGCGGGGCGGGCCGGCCAGACGCCCGGGACGGGCGGGCCGACGCGAAGGCCCTATCGACAGTGGATGTCGGCGACGGCGTGTCCGGTCACGCCAATCAGCGCCAGCTCGAAGCTGGCGATCTCGATGGCAGGACGACGCGACATGCGCAGAAGACTGAACGATTTTTCGCCAGGTAGCAAAGATGTCTCACATAAGGAGACGGTGAGTACCGCTATGCGGGCAGCGCCCATCTCAGGCCAACGCCCCCCAACACCCCCGACAACACCACATGTCCACCCTCGAAACCGCCGGCGACCCATACAAAAGCGACATGCGGCTGGTCACGCATCCCCGCGAACGCTCACCCGCACCCCACCCCGACGAGCCCGCACGCTGCCAAGAACAGCCGGTGACGGCGGTCTCACCGCGTGATCGCGGTGCGGCTGCGCCGAGATCGCACCTCTGGTACGCGTATCCCGCCGTCGCATATGGCTGATACTCGCCCTCATGGCGCGCGGGCACCCTAGGGTGCGCGCCCTCGGCTCCGCTGTACCGCCCGGGCCGGCCCGTTCGCCGTGGCACGGGAGCGGCCCGGCCGTGACGGGTGGCGGCGGCTGTGGCGGGTGGCGGCCGTGGCGGGTAGCGGCTGTCGTGGTCGGAGACCGTGACCGGGGCGCGCGACGGGTACGCCCGTGATGCGCGGGGCGCGGGGCGCGCGGCGGCCGTGGCGCGGAACGGTCACGGTCGCGGGGGCCACACGGCTCGCGGTGGCGCCGGCGCGTAGCGACGTGACGCGTGGCGCCCAAGGCTGGTGGCGCGCCAGCAGCGCCACGCGCCACGGCGCGAGACCGCCCACCGTGGCGCGTGGCGGCCGTAGCACGCGGCGGCCGTGACACGCGGAGTGCGGCCGGCGCGGCGTCGCCACCAGCCCGCCGCCCGTGACCGCCGCCCTCGCCGCCCACGTCAGCGCCGTCCCCTCAGCGGCGTCGCCCGCGACCGCGCCCGGGTACGGCGTCGCCACACGGAGCGGACCAGAGCCGACGGGGACCGCCCCGGTCGACCGCGCGCCGACGCCGTACGGCACCGCGCGGGCGCGGGGCGCGTGCCGGGCGCGTGCGGGGGCTACCGGCGCGCCTCGTCCTCCTCGTCCGGGTACGGCCAGGCGTTGACGCGGCAGGTGGCGTTCCCCGTGTGCAGCAGCTTGGTCTGCTGCATCATCACCGGCGCCAGCGCACCGTCCCGGGGGCAGCCCTCGTGGTCGCGCCCGAGGCGGTGGCCCACCTCGTGGTTGATGAGCATCTGCCGGTAGAGCACCGTCTGGTCGTCGCGGAAGGTCTTCGCGCCCTGGGCCCACCGATAGGCGTTGATCATGATGCGTTCGGTGGCCGCCGAGTCGCACGAGACGTTGTCCTGCGTGGTGTCCAGCCCCGACTTGGCGCACCAGGTGGCCGTGGTCCCGGGGCTGGCCAGGCTGATGACGAAGCGCGCGTCGCCGGAGGAGACCCGCTCGAAGGTGCGCTTGCCGCCCCGGCCCCAACTGCGCTCGTCGTTGAGCGTCTTGTGCACCGCCCGCGCGAACAGCTGCGCCTCCAGCGGCAGCCCCCGCTCCACGTCCACCCGGTAGCGCACCACCTCGCCCCGGCCCGGCGCCTTGTCGCGCCCCGGCACAGTGGTGAAGCCGCCCGGCCCCTTCAGCGTGGGACTCAGCGGGTACTTCAGCGCCAGCTTCTCCTCGTACGAGGGCGGGGGCGGCGGCGGGGCCGGTGTGGGCCGGCCGTCCGAACGGGACGCCTCGCCGCCCTCGGCCCGCTCCGTCGCGCCGCTCGACGGCCGCGCCTCGGCGTCCTTCGACTCGGCGGTCACCTGACCGGCCACCACGACCGCGAGCACCGTGGTCACCGCGGCGGCGGCGATCCCGGTGAACGTCCGCCCCCTGCCGCCTGCCGGCCCCGCGCCCCGGCCGCCGCGCACGCGCGCGACCCGGCCCGCGCCCGGCGACACGTCGTCGTCGGCGCGCCCCGCGCCACCGCCCGGGGCCGGCTCCGGCTCCGCGCGCTCGCCGTCGTCCTCGCCCGGCCCCACCGTCCCCGGCGGATCGTCGCCCTCGGAGCTGTCGAACGCCTCCAGGTACTCGCGGCGCGGTCCGGGCAGACCGCCGCGTACCGGCGCGCGCCCCGCACCCGCCCCGCCGGCCTCGGCCTCGCCGTCGGCCGCCCGCCCCTGGGCCGGCCCGCCCAGCGCGCCCCAACCGCCCCCGGCCTCCCGGTGCTCGGGGTGCCCGCCGCGCGCCCGGCCGCCCGGGGCCGTGGGCACCCCGTGCGGCGGCGTGCCGTCCGGGAGGGGAGTGCCGTGCGGCGGGGTGGCGCCGGGGTGGGCCGGGCCCGTCGGACGCGCCCCGCCGACACGCGGTAGGCCACCCGCCGGGGTGCCGTCGGCGTACGGTGCGCCCCGCCCCGGAGCCTCCCGCGCCGGAGGCCGGGAGGTGCCCCGTGTCGGGGCGCCCGGCGCCGTGTCGCGCGGGGCGCCTGACGCGGCGCCGGTATCACGCGGCCGGCCGCCACGGGACGGGCTGCCGCCCGAGGGGCCGCCGGGTAGCGGGGTGCCGTGCGCGGGTGTGGGCGGGCCGGCGGGGTTGTCGCCAAGCGGGCCGTGCCCCCCGAAAGAGGGCACCCCGCGCGCCGGCGTGTCCCCGGGGTGGGGCATCGCGCGCGAGGCCGCGCCACCACCGGTCTGGCCGGGTGGCGCGGGCGCCTGGTCGGAGGCCGGAAACGTCTCGGCGCTCTCCGCCGGCGCCCGCTGGGCGGGGGGTGCGGGGCGCGGGGCGGGGGTGCCGGAGCCGCCGGAGCGTCCGTCGCGCGATCGCGGGCCGCGCGCGCTGTGCCTACCCACGCGCGGCAGCGCCCCGCTCCGCGTCGGGCGCGCCCGATCGCACCGGGCGCCACGCCTCGGCGCCCTCGGCTTCGACAGACTCCACGGGCTCCACCTTTGCGCGCAGTTCCAGGTCGTTGAGCAGTTCACGGAAGGCCCGCGCCACCACTTCGGGGTACTCCATCATCGCCACGTGACCCGCGTCGAGAAGCGTCAGCAGGCGGGCGTCCCGGAAGGCGGCCTTGCTCCGCCGGGCCGTCCGGAGCGAGACGAGCTGGTCCCGCAGTCCGTAGACCAGCAGCGTCGGCGCCAGCACCCGCTCGGCCTGCCGCCACAGCGAGTGCTGGCCGCCCAGGGTGTAGGAGTCGACGACGCCGCGCGCCGAGTGCGTGAGCACGTCCCAGAAGTACGGCAGCGCCAGCCGCCGCTCGAACTCGGCCACGGCGGTGGCCAGGTGTCGCGGATCGACCCGCAGCGGATCGCCGTAACACAGCGCCAGCAGCTCCAGGGTGCGCCGCTCGGCCGTCCAGTCCCTGGTCAGCCGGCGAAAGAGCCGGGTGACGCCCGGGACGGCCAGCAGGGCGGTGGGCAGCGCGGTCCGCTGGGGCGGCACCTCGGGCAGCGCGGGCGAGACGAGGGTGACCGTACGCACCAGGTCGGGCCGTACGGCGGCGACGCGGGTGACGACGGCGCCACCCATCGAGTTGCCGAACAGGTGGACCGGGCCACGGCCGCCGGCCTCGAGGAGACGGGTCACGGCCCGGGTGTGGCTCGCCAGCGAGTAGTCGCCGCCGCCCGGCGGCGGCGAGAAGCCGAACCCGGGCAGGTCGACGGCCTCGCCGTCCACCACGTCGGCCAACTCGGCCATCAGCAACGACCAGTTGTCGGACGCGCCGCCCAGGCCGTGGACGTACAACGCGGGGGGCAGTCCCGCACGGGTCGGCGGTCGGGACCGCACCGCCAGCGCGTACCCCTCAAGCCGCACCTCGCGCAGCCGCTCCCCCGCCCCGACCGGCTCGCCGGGCACCGAGGAGGGCACGCCGCGCGGATCGGGCAGGTCGGTGGATGACATAGGCCAATGTTACGAGACGATCACGTGCCACGTTCGTGTGTTCGCCATCACGGGTACGGCTCACCGCGTCCACGGCCGTTTCCCCGTGTCTTCCGCTTGGCTCCCGCGCGCCCGACCCGCCCCACGCGCCCCGCGAACCGGCGAGGTCAGCGGCGTCCGCGCGCGTCGGCCACCTCCCGCGCGCCCCGCCCCGGCGCCGGCGGTCCGCGCGCTCTCAGCGCATAGCGCGCGAAGACGACCCCTCGTAGGCTCGTATAGAGGGCGCTCGCCCTGGAAAGGGGAGCCGTATGCCCACTGAACCCATCGGTCCGACCGATCCCCCCACCTTCCCCGACGACGAGCCCACCGAGGACGCCGGCGACGACCGGAGCGTCGAGACCCCCGAGGCCGACAGCGTCGAGCAGCGCGCCGACCTCGCGCCCGCCGAGGACGAGCGACCCATCGACCTCGACCCGACGGCGGCCAACCCCGCCGACGTCGCCGAGCAGCATCGGATCGTGGCGACCGACGAGGAGGACTATCGATGAACCACCCCTTTTGTCGGCTTCCCCCCGTGTCCGGTCCGTGAAATTCTCCGCACGGGCCGCGCGCGCCTCGGTTACCCAAAAGTACGATGGCGGGCGCGGTGAACACCGTGCACGGAACGACCCACCTGGGAGGCGGCGTGACAGCCATCGAGCAGACCGAGGCGCGCCCGCGAGGCACGCGCCTGCCGCGCCGGGCTCGACGTAACCAGCTCCTGGGCGCCGCCCAGGAGGTCTTCGTCGCGCAGGGCTACCACGCGGCGGCGATGGACGACATCGCCGAGCGCGCCGGGGTCAGCAAGCCGGTGCTCTACCAGCACTTCCCCGGCAAACTCGACCTCTACCTGGCGCTGCTGGACCAGCACTGCGAGGCCCTGCTCCAGTCGGTGCGTACGGCGCTCGCCTCGACGACCGACAACAAGCTGCGCGTCACGGCGACGATGGACGCCTACTTCGCCTACGTCGAAGCCGAGGGCGGCGCCTTCCGGCTGGTCTTCGAGTCCGACCTGACCAACGAGCCCGCCGTGCGCGAGCGCGTGGACCGGGTCTCGCTCCAGTGCGCCGAGGCGATCTCCGAGGTGATCTCCGAGGACACCGGGCTGCCGGCCGAGGAGTCCATGCTGCTGGCCGTCGCGCTCGGCGGCGTCTCGCAGGTCGTCGCGCGGTACTGGCTCTCCAGCCAGAGTGACATCCCGCGCGATCGCGCGGTGCGACTCGTCACGTCCCTGGCGTGGCGGGGCATCGCGGGCTTTCCGCTGCACGGCACGGACGGCGCGATCCCCGAGGCGGACTGACCCGCGCCGGCGGGCGGGCGCCCACCGGCCGACGCCGGCGCACCCCCCACACGGCGATGATCGCCCCCGACCCCCCGAACGCGCCGCGCGATGGGGCTAATGTGTCCGTACGGCGCGGGAACCGCGCACCTTCCCTGGCCCGGTGGCCAGGGGAAACCCGGACCGTCGGAGGGACATGGCCGTGGAGGTCAAGATCGGCGTGCAGCACGCGCCTCGCGAGATCGTCGTCGAGAGCGCGCAGTCTGCCGAGGAGGTGGAGCGCGCCGTTGCGGACGCGCTCGGCGGCAAGGCGCAGTTGCTGAGCCTGGTGGACGAGCACGGTCGCAAGGTCCTGATTCCGGCCGACCGGCTCGCCTACGTCGAGATCGGTGAGCCGTCGGCCCGCAAGGTCGGTTTCAGCGCGCTCTGAGCCGTACGACGGCACTCGCAGCACCACGACGGCGGGGTCGGTGGATTCAGTCCACCGACCCCGCCGTCGATGTGTCGACAAAGATTGCCTTCACCGCGTGCGGGGTAGTACCGGCTACGACCGATTTGCGACTGCTCACGACTCGCGCGGGAGGAAAGCTCATGATCCTGGAAGCGCTCGGTTCGGTACTGATCGGCCTCGCCGTCGCCGTCGCGGCGCTCCGCTGGTTGCCGCGGCAACTGCCGGCGACCCCCCTCGTGCTCGCCACCGGCCCCGGCGCCGCGCTTTTCGGCGCCCTGCTCGGCCACTCGGTGCTCGGCGGCGGTCACTCCACGGCGACCCTGGCCGCCGCTCTGATCATGGCCGTCGCCCTGCTGTCCCTGCTCGTCCGCCGCCCCGGCGGACGGCTGACCCGCTCCGCGGCGATCTGAGACCGTTCTCCCCATCGCGACGCCCCGGCCGTCCCGGCCGGGGCGCGCTGCTGTCGCGTGCCGGTGACCCGGGCCGGTGGCTGGCGCCGCCCGGCCCGGCCGCCGCTAGGCCGCCAGGCCCAGGGCCGCCATCCGCTTGGTGTGCGCCTCGGTGATCCGCGAGAACATCCGGCCGACCTCGGCCAGGTCGAAGCCGTCGGCCACGCCGCCCACCAGCATCGTGGAGAGCGCGTCACGGTCGGCGACCACGCGCTGGGCCTGCGAGAGCGCCTCACCCATGAGCCGGCGCGCCCACAGCGCGAGCCGCCCGCCCACCCGTGGGTCGGCCTCGATCGCGGCACGCACCTTCTCCACCGCGAAGGAGGCGTGCCCGGTGTCGTCGAGCACCTGGAGCACCAGGGCCCGGGTGTCGGTGTCGAGCCGGGCGGCCACCTCGCGGTAGAAGTCGCTGGCGATCGAGTCGCCGACGTACGCCTTGACCAGGCCCTCCAGCCAGTCCGACGGTGCCGTCTGGCGGTGGAACTCGTCCAGCGCGGCGGCGAAGGGCTCCATGGCCTCGTTCGGCTCGGCCTCGATGGCCGCGATCCGGTCCCGCAGCCGCTCGAAGTGGTGGAACTCGGCCGACGCCATCTTCGCCAGCTCCGCCTTGTCGTCGATGGTCGGCGCGAGCTTGGCGTCCTCCGCGAGCCGCTCGAAGGCCGCGAGCTCGCCGTAGGCCAGGGCGCCGAGCAGGTCGATGACCGCGGCCCGGTACTGCGGTTCCGTGGATGCCCGGGTCCAGTCCTGGGCGGCGATCCCGGTGCTCTCGCGCGGGGCGTCGGGCGTGCTGTCAGCGGCGTTGGGCGTCTCCATGACGCGCACAATAGTCCGCCCGGGCGCGCGCGGAAGTCCCCGGCCGGCCCTGGCGGCCCGGGTGCGGTGGAGTGTGTTCATCGTCGCACTCAAACAAGCCTCCGGATGGAGCGCCGTATCCGGGGTACAGTGGTAAGGAGCCCGCCCCTTATCGGCGGGTCGTTCCACGCATGCGGATGCCCGGTCGGTGGCCCGATCGGCTCCAAATCGACCGCCCTCCACGCGGTGCGTATGAGACATACGCGCGGCGAGAGGGAACCGCTCGCGGTGTGCGCGCCTGAGCGGAGGCAGTGGTCCCGCGCCATCCGGCCCGTCCCCGGTCGGCACAAGTACCCGGTGCGGTACGACCCCCTTCGCCGCCTCGCGCCGCGTCTCACAGAAGAGGCAAGCATCCTGTCTACGTTTCGAGAGCTCGGGATTTTCCCCGAGACCGCCGAGGCCCTGGAGGCCGTCGGCATCACGTCCCCCTTCCCCATCCAGGAGATGACGCTCCCGGTGGCCCTCTCGGGCACCGACGTCATCGGTCAGGCCAAGACCGGCACCGGCAAGACGCTCGGGTTCGGCCTGCCCCTGTTGGAGCGGGTCACCGTCCCCGCTGACGTCGAGGCCGGTCGGGCCACGCCCGAGCAGCTTTCCGACGCCCCGCAGGCACTCGTGGTCGTCCCCACCCGCGAGCTGTGCCAACAGGTCACCAACGACCTGCTGACCGCCGGCAAGGTGCGCAACGTGCGCGTCCTGTCGATCTACGGCGGCCGGGCCTACGAGCCCCAGGTCGAGGCCCTCAGGAAGGGCGTCGACGTGATCGTCGGCACCCCGGGCCGTCTGCTGGACCTCGCCGGCCAGAAGAAGCTGAACCTCTCCAAGATCCGTGGACTCGTCCTCGACGAGGCCGACGAGATGCTGGACCTCGGCTTCCTGCCCGACGTCGAGAAGATCATCCAGCTCCTGCCGGCGCGTCGGCAGACCATGCTGTTCTCGGCGACCATGCCGGGCGCGGTCATCTCCCTCGCGCGCCGCTACATGTCGCAGCCCACGCACATCCGCGCCACCGCGCCGGACGACGAGGGCCAGACGGTCGCCAACATCACCCAGCACATCTTCCGCGCCCACTCCATGGACAAGCCGGAACTGGTCTCGCGCATCCTGCAGGCCGACGGCCGTGGGCTCGCGATGATCTTCTGCCGTACCAAGCGCACCGCCGCCGACATCGCCGAGCAGCTCGCGCGCCGGGGCTTCGCCTCCGGCGCGGTCCACGGCGACCTCGGCCAGGGCGCGCGCGAGCAGGCGCTGCGCGCCTTCCGCAACGGCAAGGTCGACGTCCTGGTCTGCACCGACGTCGCGGCCCGGGGCATCGATGTCGAGGGCGTGACCCACGTCATCAACTACCAGTCCCCCGAGGACGAGAAGACCTACCTGCACCGCATCGGCCGCACCGGCCGCGCGGGCAACTCCGGCACCGCGATCACCCTGGTGGACTGGGACGACATCCCTCGCTGGAAGCTGATCAACAAGGCGCTCGACCTGCCGTTCGACGAGCCGGAGGAGACGTACTCCACCTCCGCCCACCTCTACGAGCTGCTGTCCATCCCGGCCGGCACCAAGGGCATACTGCCGCGAGCCGAGCGCACCCGGGCCGGGCTCGCCGCCGAGGAGATCGAGGACCTCGGCGAGACCGGCGGCCGGGGTGGTCGGAGCCGCAAGGCCGCCGCCGCCCCGCCGCAGGAGCGCGAGCGCCCGGCGCGCACCCGCACGCCGCGCCAACGTCGCCGCACCCGTGGCGGTCTCACCCTGGAGGGCGGGGGCGACGCGGAGGCCACCGCGAGCCAGCACGTCGAGGGCAAGGCCACCGACGCGCTGGACACCGCCGACGGCACCGCCGCCAGCACCGAACCGACCGCGGCCCGCCAGCCGCGCCGCCGCCGGCGTACCCGTGGCTCGGCCACCGAGGTCAAGGGCGCCGCTCCGGTGACGGACGGCGCGGTCGAGGCCACGGCGACCGTGGTGGCCGGCGCGGACGCCGAGGCGCCCGCGCCCGTCAAGCGGTCGCGCCCGGCGCGCAAGTCCACCAAGCCCGCCACGGCACAGGCCACCGAGACGCCCGTCGCCGCCGAGAGTGCCACGGAGAGTGGTGGTACCGAGGCCGGCGAGGCCACGGCCAAGCCGCGCCGCCGCCGCACCCGCAGCCGCGCCACCGCCAGCTCCGAGGCCACTCAGGAGAGCTGATCCGGGCGGCATCCCCGCACGGCACCAAGGCCGAGGGCCCGACGACGCACCCAGCGTCCCGGGCCCTCGGCCTTTCCCCGCGCCAGCGCCGGGCGCGCCGACGCCAGCCGCGCCAGCACCCGCGCGTACGCCGCCGGAACCCGCCCGTACGCCTGCCGGGCCGGCCCCCGGCACGTCGCTCGTGCCGGGGGCACGCATGGGGCGGTCGGGGGCGCCGCCGCGAAATCCGGTGACCCGCCCCACGCCGGGCCTGCGCACGGGGCGTGTCACCTCGCCCGCGCCGGCGCCGGTGCACCCGCCGAGCGGAGCCCGGGCCGGCCTCGGCGATCATGCCGACCACGTCCGCCACCCGCCTCGGGGCGACCGTCTCGCCCATCCGGCGGCTCCGGCCGCCGGTAGCCCCCCGCGCCGGCCCCGCCCCACCCGCGCCGCCGGCCACCACCTCGCCCACGCCGCCCGCGTCACCCGCAGCCCCCTGGTCACCCACCCCTCGCCCACGCCGACCGCAGCCTCCCCAGTCACCCGCCTCGCCCGCGCCCACCGCGTCGCCCGCACTACCCGCTGCCCGTACGCGGCCGCGCCGGGCACATCGGAGCCGGCTCGGAACGTTCGCGCGCGCTCGGTGCCGGTCGCGGGGCGGGCCGTGCGCTGCCCACGCGTCGGGCGCGCGCCGCGCGGCGGCCCCGGCGTGCGCCGGAACGCGGCCGGCGCCGGTCCGCGGCGCGCTTCGCGCTGGGCCCGAGCGGCCCTGGGCGCTGCCGGGCGTACGCGGGCGCGGTCCTGGACCGGTCGCGCCCCGTCGGCGTGCCCGCCACCCCGGCCGCTCGCCCTCTCCGACGTGCTCGCCAGCGTGCTCGCCGGGCGGCGGCGGGGAACGTCGGGGGCCCGGTCGCCTGCCGGGGGCGGAACGTCTGGCGACGAACCGGCCGCCCGCCACCGCGCGCCTGGCCGCCGGGTTAGCCTCGGTCGCATGAGCAGGCCGCCCCATCTCACGCTCCCGCCGCACGCCCGCGCGTACGCCCTGCGTACCGAGCGTGGCGCCTTCGCCGTGCACGACGCGTCGCCCGCCGGGCCGCCGACCGGGACCGCGCTGCTCGTGCCGGGCTTCACCGGCAGCAAGGAGGACTTCATCACGCTGCTCGAACCGCTGGCGACGGCCGGGTTCCGGGTGGTGGCCGTGGACGGGCGGGGACAGTACGAGAGCGACGGCCCGGCCGACGTCTCGGCGTACGCGCGGGCGGAGTTGGCCCGGGACGTGCTGGCGCAGGCCGTGGCGGTCGGCGCGGGCGGCCCCGTGCACCTGCTCGGCCACTCGCTGGGCGGTCTGGTCGCCCGCTCCGCCGTGCTGCGCGACGCCGCGCCGTTCGCCTCGCTCACGCTGATGAGCGCGGGCCCGGGCCCGGTCGCCGAGGCGCAGCGGGCCCGGCTCACCCTGCTGACCGAGGCGCTCGCGACGCTCGACATGGAGCAGGTGTGGCAGGCGATGCGCCAGCTCGACCCCCCGGAGGCCGCCGGCGAGGCCGAGCCCGTGGCCGTACGGGAGTTCCTCCACCGGCGCTGGATGGACACGCGGCCCGAGCAACTGGTGGCTACCGCACGGCAGTTGATGGACGAGGAGGATCGCGTGGCGGAGCTGGCGGAGTTGGCGCTGCCGGTACACGTGATCTCCGGCGCCGTCGACTACGCGTGGCCGGTGCCGCGGCTGGACGCGATGGCGACGCGGCTCGGGGCGCACCGCTCCGTCATCGCGGGCGCGGAGCACTCCCCCGCGGTGGACCGGCCGGTCGAGACCGCACGCGCCCTGGCGGCCTTCTGGCACACGGCGACCCCGGCGCCGCCCACGCGCGCCCGGGGCGGCGCCCACCCCGCGAGCGAGGGCGTGCGCGGGCGCGGCTGACCCGGGCGAGCGGGGCCGCTCACCTCGGCTCCGCCGCCCCGAGCCCGCCCGGACCCGCCCGCGCCCGGCCGAAGGGCCACGGCCAGGTCGAAGGCCGCGCCAGGCCCCACGCCTCGACCGCAGGACGAGGTCGACCGCCCGAGGCCGACCCCCGGCTCCCCGGCCCGGACGCGCGCGCCCGCGCGCGAAGCGCCGCGCGGCCCCGCCCACGGCCACGACCTGGGCGGACGGCGCGCACCTCGACGGAGCAGCGCCCTCAGCCGTACTCCCCGAGCGGGAGCGGCGCCCTCGGCCCGAGCGGCCGGGGCGCGACGCCCGGGCCCGGCGGCTACGGCCGTGGGAGCGTGCGCGAGACCCGCAGCTCCGTCAGGTACCGCTTGGTGATCCGGCCCGCGTGTCGCTCGTCGATGAGCCCGGCGACGCACTCCAGCAGGCCCTTCCTGGGCTTTGGCGGCAGCGCCCGATGGCCGGAGTACGTCAGGAGCAGTGCCACGTACTCCGCCGTCGTGTACGTCGCCTCCCACTCGTACCGCCGGAAGGTCACGGCGCCGAACCGTCCGTCGCGCGCGACCTCGGCCGCGTGGTCCGAGGTGTCGACGTCCCGCGCGGCCGGCGGTCGCAGCCCGACCGGGGTGGCCGGATCGAATCGCTCGTAGCAGTCCTGGACCCGGGTGAAGAACTCCTGGCTGCCACCGGCCACGTGCTGGGTGGCGACCACCGCGAGGGCCCCGCCGGGGCGGAGCGCGTCCGCGACGCGGGCCATCCGCACGGCCGGGTCGAGCCAGTGGAAGGCCGTCGCGCAGACGACGGCGTCGAACGGTTCGGCCGGCAGCGGCCAGGTCTCGAAATCGGCCACCAGGACCTCCGCCGCCGCGTACCCGGCCAGGTTGCGCCGGGCGACGGCGGCCATGCTCGCACCCTGTTCGACGGCGGTGATCCGACAGCCGCGCTCGGCGAGCGGCACGGTGGCCTGACCGGTGCCCGGCCCCACCTCGAGGACCCGGCACCCAGGGCCGGTTCCGGCCAACTCGGCCAGGTCGTCGAAGAGTTGTGGCGGGTACCCGGGGCGAGCCCTGTCGTAGAGTTCCGCGTCCTCGTCGAAGGTGCGGCCAAGGCGCACGCGCCGTTGGTCGTCGGGGGTGTCATCGCGCATGGCGGCACACTAGGGGTCCGCCGCGCGCCGGCGCCCGGCAGCGCGGCGGCGGCCCCGGCGGGCAGGGGCCGCAACGAACGGGTCCGATCCGATATTCCCGCTCTGACCAGCGGAAATCCGTCGCGCCCGGCGTCTGACCGCAGCGGTTGCGGTCTGCGGTCCCGTCGGGTCACGCTTCATGACGTTCCGTGTCCACGGGGCCACTGGACGGCAGGCGGGCCTCGTCGTTCCTGGTCACCCGGCAGAAAGCGAGATGTCACCCATGCGGGCAGCGTTCATGTACGAGGCCGGCGACGTGCGCGTCCAGGACGCGCCGGACCCGGTCATCGAGGAGCCGACCGACGCGGTGGTACGCATCCTGCGCTCCTGCGTGTGCGGCACGGACCTGCACCCCTTCCACACGATGTCCGCCGCCGAGGGGCCGCGCCCGATGGGGCACGAGCTCATCGGCGTCGTCGAGGAGCTCGGCTCCGAGGTCTCCGGGTTCAGCCGGGGCGACCTGGTGGTCTCGCCGTTCTACTTCGCGGACAACACCTGCGAGTACTGCCGGGCGGGCCTGCACACAGCCTGTCCCCGGGGCGGCTGGTACAGCGCGGACGGCATCGGCGGCGCGCAGGCCGAGGCCGCGCGCGTGCCGCAGGCCCAGGGCACCCTGGTGAAGCTGCCGGCCGACGTGGACGACGCGCTGCTGCCCTCGCTGCTGACCCTCGCCGACGTCTACGGCACCGGCCACCACGCCGCCCAGCTGGCCGGCGTACGCCCCGGCGACTCGGTCACCGTGATCGGTGACGGCGCGGTCGGCCTGCTCGCCGTCCTGTCGGCCCGGCAACTCGGCGCGGAGCAGATCATCCTGATGGGCCGCCACCGGGACCGCACCGACCTGGGCCGCTTCTTCGGCGCCACCGACGTCGTCCCCGAGCGCGGCGACGAGGGCATCTCCCGGGTCCGCGAGCTGACCGGCGGCCACGGCACCCGCGCCGTGCTGGAGGCCGTGGGCCAGCTGTCGGCGTACGAGATGGCCGTGGGCTCCGTACGCGCCGGTGGCGTGATCAGTCGGGTCGGCGTGCCGCAGTACGAGGAGGCGCCGATCGGCTTCGGGAGCGTGTTCGGGTCGAGCATCACGCTGACCGGCGGGCCGGCGCCGGTGCGCGCCTATGTCGACGCGCTGCTGCCCGGTGTGCTGGACGGCTCGGTCGATCCCGGCCGCGTCTTCGATCGCACCCTCTCGCTGGAGGAGACGCCCGAGGGGTACCGGGCGATGGACCAGCGCGAGTCGCTCAAGGTGATGATCGCGCTCTGAGCCGCCCGCCGTGGGACCCGGTCCGCGAGGGGCCCGACCGCCCGGGGCGCGCGGGCGGTCGGGCGCCTGGCCACCCGGTGCGGCCCGGCGCCCCCGCGCGAGGCTCAGTACTGCGCCTGAAGGTGGTCCCAGAACCCGTCCCGTACGGCCCGCCGCAGGTCGGAGTGGGCCCGCAGGGAGAGCTGGAGCAGCGACTCGGCCTCGATGAGCAGCTCCTGGTCCACCGAGCCCGGCAGATAGGGGTGGCCCGGCAGCAGGTCGGCGAGCGCCCCCCGGCCACGGCTGGCCAGCCACTGGGCGGCGACCTGGGCTCCGACGAAGCGCACGTCGTCGCGGCTGGGCAGGTGCCCGGGGCCGGCCTCGCCGGTCAGTTCCGCGACCACGGTCCGGCGTGTGACGTACGGCTTGCAGAAGTCGAGGTCGAACGTGCGCTGGCTGTCGACCTCCCACAGCAGCGGTTCGGCCTGGTTACGCCCGCTGGCCGCCTCGATGCCCCACAGGTGCACGCGCGCCCCGTACCCCTGGGCGGCCTCGACCGCCGAGACCAGGTCCTCGTCGCCACCGACGAGGACCGCGTCCCCGATCGCCCGGTGTCGGGCCAGGGACTCCAGGTCGGTGCGGATCAGCGAGTCGACGCCCTTTTGCTGGTTGTTGGCGTTCAGGTTGCCGAGTCTGACCTTGACGTCGGGCAGCTCGGCGATGCGCTGCTGCTCGGTGGTGTGGATGCGCCGGCGCGCGCCGTCGTACCAGTAGACCCGCAGCAGCCTGCTGTCCGGGAAGATCGTGCGGGCCCGGTCGATGTACGCCTCGATGAGCCCCTCGGTGTCCAGCTCGAAGGCGCGGCGGTCCTCGGTGCCGGTGACCAGGCGGCCGGCCGCCGCGTACACGTAGCCCGCGTCGACGAAGATCGCATGGGTGGAGGGCGTCGTCGCGACCTCGGCGAGCACGCGTTGGAGCAGCTCGTTGGTGCGCTCGATGCCGGCGGCGATCACGTTCAGGTCGACCCCGCCGGGGGGTTCGACGTCATGCATGGTGGCCTCGGTTTCCGGGCCGTGACACAGCGAACACAACCATTGCTGTTACCTGCCAGTGATTAGCATGTCGAAAAATTTCTTTAGCGTAGGGAATGTTTGCTTCGGGCAACTCGTTGTCCCCCATGGAACGCGTCGCGAAGTGGCGGCGCGTCCGACTACTCACAGTTCTCCTCAGGAGGATCAGACGAAGGGAGAAGCCTTGCGCTTCGAGATCATGCGCCTTGACGACATCGACGGCACCGCCGTGGAAAGCACTGTCGTAGACGCCGCCTCCGTCAACCGGATCGTGCAGCAGGCCGCCTCGGTGGGCCAGCGCATCTACATCCGTCCAGCCGACTCCGCGGCCCGGTAGCACGACCGGTCGCCCGCACGACGACGCACCTCGCACGCGAGACGCCCCCGTACCAGCACACGGTACGGGGGCGTCTTGGTCGCTCGTGCGCCAGCCGCCACACACCACTCCCCCGGGTAGGCGCGGGAGGCGCTGACGAGGGGCGGGCGGGGCGTCAGGCGGCCTGGATGAACTGGGTGATTCCGTTCGCGATTTGCTGGACCGCGATGGCCGACAGCATCATTCCGGCCAGCCGGGTCACCAGCACCACGCCGCCGTCCTTGATGACCCGGATGATCAGCAGCGAGTAGCGCATCACCAGCCAGAGCACCACGTGCATGGCCACGATCGCCGACCACACCGAGACCTGCCCGCCGAACCCGTCGGCGTGCTGCACCGCCAGGATCACCGAGACGATCGCGCCCGGCCCCGCCAGCAGCGGCATGCCCAGCGGCACCAGCGCCACGTTCACGTCCTTGGTCTGCGTCGGCTCCTCGGACTTGCCGGTCAGCAGGTCCAGCGCGATCAGCAGCAGGAGCAGCCCGCCGGCGACCATCAGCGCGGGTACCGAGACGTGCAGGTAGTCCAGGATCTGCTGGCCACAGATGCCGAAGAGGGTGATGACGCTGAACGCCACGGTCGCCGCCTGCCACGCCATCTTGCGCTGCGTCTTCAGCGGGCGCCCGGAGGTCAGCCCGAGGAAGATCGGCGTGATGCCAGGGGGGTCCATGATGACGAAGAGGGTAAGGAAGAGGGACCCGAAGAGAGCGAAGTCGAACACGATGTGCCTTGCGAGGAGAGAGCCGGGCCTGGGACAGGCCGAGGGGCGGAGCGGATGGGACGACGGGCCGCGCACGGGGGCCGGGCGGCGCGAGGGAACGGGGAAAGGACGGGGACGGTGGCCGGCGCGGGCCGCCGCCCGGACCCGTGGCGCGGACGGGCCGCCACGCGGCGACGCACGGCCGACCCCGGGGGCGTACGCGACCGGCCGCGGGCCCGCCGGGCGCGCGGGCGCACCGGGTCCCGGTCGGAGCCGGAGCGTGGTGCGCGGGCGCGGGTCGGCGGGCGGAGGCGGCGACCGGGCGCGGGCGACCGGCGCAGTGCCGGGGCCCGCTCACGGCGCGGGCGCTACGGGGCGCGGACGGGCTCAGCCACCGGCGCCCGGCACCGGGAAGGCGCCGGTCGCGCGGCGGATGATCTCGCCGTAGACCTCCGGGTCGGTGGTGTACTCGCCGAGGCGACAGGTCTTGCGGCTGCCGTGGTAGTCGCTGGAGCCGGTGGTCAGCAACCCGAGGTCGGCGGCCAGGCCGCGCAGCCGGGCGCGGGTCGGCTCGTCGTGGTCCATGTGGTCGACCTCGACGCCGTCCAGGCCCGCCGCCGCCAGCTCGGCTATCGCGCTCTCGGGCACGCACTGGCCCCGCTTGAGCGCCAGCGGGTGGGCGACGACGGTGACCCCGCCGGCGGCCTTGACCAGGCGGATCGCGTCGAAGGGGTCCAGCTCGTGCTTGTCGACGTACGCGCGCCCGTCGTTGGCCAGCCACTGCGGGGTGAAGGCGTCGGAGACGCTGGCCACGATGCCCAGCTCCACCATGGCCGCGGCCACGTGCGGCCGGCCGACCGCGCCGTCGCCGGCGATCCGGGCGACCTGCTCCCAGGTCACGGGCGCGCCGAGGGCGCGCAGCCGGTCCACCATGGCGCGGGCCCTGGGCTCCCGGTCGTCCCGGACGAGCTCGCGCTCGCGGGCCAGCTCGGGCTCCTCGGGGTCGAAGAGGTAGGCCAGCAGGTGCAGGCCGACGCTGTCGGTGCCCTCGTCGCCGGCCGGGGCCGGCAGGCGCAGCCGACAGGAGAGCTCGGCGCCGGTGACCAGCGTGAGCCCGGCCGGCAGCGCGCGGCGCGCCTCGGCGTATCCGGCCACGGTGTCGTGGTCGGTCAGGGCGACGACGCCAAGACCGTCGGCCGCGGCGTTGCGTACCAGCTCAGCGGGGGTGTCCGTGCCGTCGGACGCCGTGGAGTGGGTGTGCAGGTCGATGCGCACGACGCGGACTCCAAGGCGATCGATGGGGGCTACAGGGACGTCCTCACTGTACCGGGGCACAGCGGTGCCCCCGCTCACACAGGCGTACGAGCCGGACATCCCGCCCCGTGGTCCGCGCGCTCGCGCGTGGGTCCCCCGCCCCGCCGTCGCCGCGCGTCCACCCGGTGCAGAGTGCGCGGGCCCTGGCCCGTTCGCGTGGCGCCGGGCCGGTCCGCCGACGCGCTGTCGGCTCCCGCGCGCCGACCGCGCGGGCGCGGCGCGGGGCCTTCGGAGGCGGGGCCGGGCGGCAGCGCGCGTCAGGAGAGCACGCGGGGCGAGAGCGCGCCGCACGGCACCAGGTCCACCTCGGCCCCGGCGTCCCGCAGGTCGGTGAGCACGAACTCGTCGTAGAGCAGGAGTCCGGCCTGCTCGGGCCAGACGATGGCCCACAGCCACAGGCCGCGGGCCTCGCCGGCGAAGACGGCGCGGTCGTCGGGGGTGTCGCTGACGTGCCACAGCGGCGTGGGGCGGCCGGCGGCGAGCACCTTGGCCTGTGGGGGGCGGTCCACGCACATCGAGGGGCCGGGGTCCAGGCCGTCGATCCCCGCGTACCGGGCACCGAGGCCGACCCCGAGCTCCTCCGCGATCAGCAGCATCTCGCCGGGGCCACCCAGCGGCCCCGGGCCCGAGCAGGCCACGGCGGTGGCCCGGCCGCCGCTGCGGTCGTCGCCGGCGGAGGCGATGCCGGTGAACAGCCAGCCGACCGGCAGCGGCCACGGCATCCAGACCGGCACCTGGGCGCGGCCCACGACGACGGCGAGCGCCTCGACGCTCGGCGGCACGACCGGCTGGAGAGGGTGCACGGCACCGTGCGTGTCGCACTGCCAGGAGTCGGCGAACAGACCGGGCGCACGCACCCGGCCACCGCACTTCGGGCAAGTGGGTTCGCCCCTCATAGTCGTCCACGGTCCTCCCCGCGCGCCGTCGCGTCAAGGACGATCACCCGTCCGGCACGCCCACCGGGCGAAGCCGGGTGCCACCAGCACCGGTGAGCTGCCCTCACGCGACGCGCGGCCCCGATCAGCTCACTCCGGCCGACGCGCGGCCGAGGGAGCGGGGCACGCGCGACACCGGCGACGACGCCGGCGGGGCCCCCTCCGCACCCGACCGCGGTGGCCACCGCGCCCCCGCGCCGCGCCCCCGCGCCGCCCGGACGCCGAGCACGCGGCCACCGCACGCGTCAACTGGCCTACGCACAGCCCACGTTGAACCGCGCCGCACCGAACCCGCGTCGCGGAGTCGACGTGGGCTTGCTCACGCTCCGGGCCCGCGCACGAGGGCGAATCGGGCCTCCCCGTACCGCGTCTGAGGCGGCGTCAGTCCTCCAGCGAGACCGGGCGGCGAAGCGGGTCACGGAGGTCGGTGCCCCGGGCCAGCCAGCGCGCCTCCAGGGCGCCCGCGCCGTGCACCCGCTTCCACGCCGCCTCGTTCGCCGTCATCGGCAGCAGCGGCAGGAAGCGCACCGGATCCATCGGCGCGTCCAGCTCCAGGTCCTCGACCAGACCACCGGACTCGGCCACCAGCACCGAGCTGAACGGCGCCCCGGGCCACAGCGGTTCACCGATGTCCAGCGAACTGCCCGGCGCCACGATCACGCCCTCGACCTGCGGCGACGCGGCCAGTACGGCCAGCGGGCGCAGCGCCTTGTCGGTGTCGGCCCGGCGCGCGCGCACGGTCAGCAGCAGTTCGGCGCGGGGCCCGCGCACCGGGTCGGCCAGCGGGTCGGCGGGGTCCGCCATGGGCTGGCCCGACATGCCGAGCGTGGCGTACCGCACCACTTCCTCGGCGCCGGCGTCGTCTCCCGTGAAGCGCAGCACCTCGATGCGGTCGGTGCCGACGAAGGTGATGGCGGCGCGGGCGTCCGGCTCGCCCAGCGCGCCGCGCAGTCGGGCTTCGACCAGCTCAAGAACATTCGCCATGCGGCGAGCATAGAACCCGTATCGAAGAGGCAAAGCGGCACGCCGGGGTCATACACCCCTGGTAGCCTTGGCGCCTGATCAGGGACTTACGTCGTCCCCTACGGGGGACCGGCCGGAGGAGGTGGGGCTGCGGTGGACCCGAGTCGACCGTGCAGTACCGACTGTTCTCCCGTCCTCCCGCTCGGGACGCGCTCCTTCTCTTCGTGATCTGCAGCCTTCCGTACCCGGCTCTGACAGGGTGAAAACCCGCGCCGGGCAGGAAAGTTGAGGAGTCTTTCGCGCCCGCGCCATCTGTACGGAAGAGCATCTTCATCCGCTTCATTCCGTCTTTTCCGTGTTCCGTCACCCACGGAACACGTCAGCGCCCAGCTCACGGAGTGCCGTCCGCTTTGCGGACGTACGGCCCGATGACGCACCGTACGTCCACCTTCCGGATCGCGCTGCGCCCCGCGCTCTGCCGCTGACGACCGGCCCGCTGAGGAGTCCGTATGTCGATGATTCGTGACCTGCGCGCAGCCGTCCGCCCCGCCCTGCGGCGAGGGCATACCACCAGCGAGTACGACACCACCCGCCATCCGTCCGCCACCAGCGCCGTCGTGGACTGCGGCGTCTACCGGGACGGCCGGCGGGTCAGCGACCACGTCAGCCCGACCGAGGCGATGGCCCGCGTACGCGCCGACGGCGGCTTCGCCTGGATCGGGTTGCACGAGCCGACGGAGCGTGAGTTCTCGGGCATCGCCCAGGAGTTCGGGCTGCACCCGCTGGCCGTCGAGGACGCCGTCCACGCCCACCAGCGGCCCAAGCTGGAGCGCTACGACGACACGCTGTTCACCGTCTTCAAGACCATCCACTACGTCGAGCACACCGAGCTCACCGCCACCAGCGAGATCGTGGAGACCGGCGAGGTGATGTGCTTCACCGGCCGGGACTTCATCGTCACCGTCCGGCACGGGGGCCAGGGCTCGCTGCGCGCGCTGCGACACCGGCTCCAGGACGACCCCGACCTGCTGGGCAAGGGCCCTTCCGCGGTGCTGCACGCCATCGCCGACCAGGTCGTCGACGGCTACATCGCGGTGGCCGACGCCGTCCAGGACGACATCGACGAGGTCGAGATCGATGTCTTCTCGGCGACGAACGGGCCCGCCAAGGGCGGTCGCGCCTCCGCGCGCGGCGGCGACGCGGGCCGGATCTACCAGCTCAAGCGCGAGGTGCTGGAGTTCAAGCGGGCCGTCTCGCCGCTGCTGCGGCCGATGCAGTTGCTGAGCGAGCGCCCGATGCGGCTGGTGGACCCGGACATCCAGAAGTACTTCCGGGACGTGGCCGACCACCTGGCCCGGGTCAACGAGCAGGTGCTCTCCTTCGACGACCTGCTCAACTCGATCCTCCAGGCCAACCTGGCGCAGGCGACCGTCGCGCAGAACGAGGACATGCGCAAGATCACCGCGTGGGCGGCCATCATCGCGGTGCCCACGATGATCTGCGGCGTGTACGGCATGAACTTCGACCACATGCCGGAGTTGCGCTGGAAGTACGGCTATCCGGCGGTGCTCACCCTCATCGCGGGCATCTGTTTCACCATCCACCGCGGCTTCAAGCGCAACGGCTGGCTGTAGCGGCCGACGAGCCGCCCGGCCGGGGTGCGGGCACCCGGGCGCGCGGGGTCCGGCGGCGGGCTCAGTCGGCGCGTCTGGCACGGCCGTCCAGGACGACCAGGGCCAGGCCCAGCAGGATGATGCCGAGCGCCGGGTAGGCGACGGCCGGGGGGTGCTGGCCCAGCCACAGGGCGGCGATGAGCGCGGCCCCCGGTGTCTCCAGCAGGATGGCGGTCGAGGTGACGGCCGGGCCGAGGCCGCCCACCACCCGGTTCAGCAGCGAGTGGCCGAGCAACTGGGCGGTCACCGTCAGCACGGCCAGCTTCAGCCAGGTCGTACCGCTGTAGCCGCCGAGCCGCACGCCGGCGACCAGGCAGGCCGCCAGGAGCAGGGCGGCAGCGGTGGCGTAACAGACGCAGGTGTACGCGGTGGTGCCTACCGTGCGCCGCACCTCGGCGCCGAGCAGCATGTAGCCCGCTCCCGCCATGCCGCCCGCCAGGGCCAGCCCGTCGCCGGCCAGGGCGCGTGGCGAGAGCGAGAGGTCCACGCCGGTGAGCCAGAGCACGCCGAGGAAGGCCACCGTGATGCCCGCCCAGACCAGCCCCGACGAGCGGTGGCCGCCCAGGCGCAGCAGCACCGTGGTCCAGATCGGCGTGGTGGTGACCAGCGCGGTGGAGGAGGAGACCGAGGTCATGTGCAGGCTCGGCAGCCACACCCCGAAGTGCACGGCCAGCAGCGCGCCCGCGGCGGCCGACAGGCCCACCGCCCGCGCGCCCATCGCGCGCAGCTCGGCCCGGTGGCGTAGCAGCGCGAGCGGGGTCAGGGCGCCGACGGCCATCACGTTCCGCCACAGGGCGACGGCCAGGGCCGGGGCCGCGGTCGCCGCGATCAGTGGGGCCGACAGCGAGATGCCGGCGACGGCGACGCCGAGCAGGGTGAGGTCCAGCGGCGCCGGGCCGCCGCCGGTGGTGGTGCCGGGGGCGCCGGCGGTGGGACGCGGGGCGTCGCCACGTGACGTGGTCGATCGAACGCGCACGCGCACAGCGTACGGCGCGCGGCAGCGCGACGGCAGTGGCACCGCGTCGGCCCGAGCCCGTGCCGCGTACCCGTGGCCGTCACGCCCCGGCGCGTACCCCGCGCCGCCGCGCCGTCGCCCGGCCGGCGTTCCCTCGCGCGCCCGTCGTGCCCGCCCCGTGCCCCGGTTCGCTCCGCCCCGGTGTGCTGGGTGGGGCGTCCGCGCGGGCCGTTCACGCCGTCGGGGCGGGGGCGGGTCGGGTCGGTCGCCTGGCCGTCTGGCACGGCCGTGACCACCCCATAAGCTGGGTTCATGACGCACAGCGGGGAGCAGGCCCTCACGGATCGGGCCCTGATCGAAGAGGCGACGAAGAAGTCCGGCCTGATCTGGGTGCTGGGCGCGACCGGCGCCACCCGGAGCGCGCCGCGCGCGCTGTGGCACCTGTGGCACGAGGGGGCCGCGACGATCGTGGGCTCGTACACCTCGGGCGCGGGCTCCCCCGACGCCCGCGAGGACACCCCGGCGCGGGGCATGGGGCTCATGGAGCAGCCGCTGGACGGTCTGGGGCTGACCGACGGCGGTACGGCGACGGTCACCGTGCGCAGCAAGGACAAGGGTGGGCGCCTGGTGGGCTGGACGGCCCGGGTGGTGGAGCTGGCGCCGCGCAGCGAGGCGTGGGAGGCCGCCGTGGCCGAGCTCAAGCCCAAGCGGCTGAACGCCCCGGACTCGGCGCGGGTCGTCGAGCGCTGGGCGCGCGAGTGCCGGGTGCTGCGCCTGGAGCCGGCCCCCGCCCCGCTGGCCCCACAGCCGGACGGTTCGCTGGCCGCCGCCCCGGCCCCCACCCCGGCGACCACCCGCCAGCCGATGCCCGAGGCGCTGCCGAAGCTGCTGCGCCGCCGCGCCCGGGGGAAGACCCGTAGGAACCCGCGCTGAGCCCATCGCCCCGACATCGCGGGGACGGGAGCACCCGGCCGCGTACGCCGCCCGCCGTCGTCGGGAGCGCCGCACACGACCGGGCCCGGGGCACGGGCCGAGGCGCCGGGGATCAGGAGCGCAGGCCGCCGTCCACGCGCAGCACCGTGCCCGTCACGTACGAGGAACGGTCGCTGAGCAGCCAGGCGGCGGCCTCGGCGATCTCGTCGGGGTCGGCCGCGCGGCGCAGCGGGGTCTGCGCGTTGAGCCGTTCGATGGTGCCGGGTGACGCGGTGTCCCAGTCGTACATCATCTCGGTCAGCGTGGTGCCCGGGGCGATGGCGTTGACGCGGATGCCCTCGGGGCCGTAGGTGATGGCGGCGGACTCGGTGAGGCTGTTGACGGCCCGTTTCATCGCGCCGTACGTGGCCAGTTCGGCGTTGCCCATCAGGCTGCCGACGCTGGAGGTGTTGACGATGGCGCCCGCGCCCGCCGTGGCCCGTATCGCGTCGACCTCGGCGGCCATGGCCTGCCACGTGCCCTTGAGGTTGACGGCGTAGACGCGGTCGAAGTCGGCTTCCCGCACGCGTTCCAGGGGGCCGGGCGGGGCTCCGGTGGCCCCGTTGTTGAAGGCGACGTCGAGTCTGCCGTACAGCTCCACGGCGCGCTCGACGGCGGCGCGCACGCTGTCGGCGTCCGCCAGGTCGCACGAGGCGTACTCCGCCGTGCCGCCCGTGGCCCTGATGTCCTCGGTCACCGTCTTGAGTTCGTCCCGGGCCCGGGACGCGAGCAGCACGTGCGCCCCCTCCCGGGCGAACAGCCGGGCCGCGGCGGCGCCGATGCCCCGGCCGGCGCCGATGACTAACGCGACCTTGCCGGCCAGCAGGTCGCCGGAGGTCGGCGCGGCGGCGCCGCGTGGTGCGGTCAGCGGGGCGGAGGAGGGAACGGAAGTGCTGAGAGTGGTGTCCATAAGGGCAAGGCTAGGCAGCTCGATCGGGCACAGCCAGAGCCCGACGACACGTGGGGGACCGCCTTCCGGCTCGCCCCGCGCCGGGCCACTGGACGGCCGGGCGCCGGCCACCTTCCCGTAACCGGCCATCGATCCGACGAACCGAACTCGCCCCTTCTCAACGAGAGTTGACGCGGCGACGGCTTCCGTCGCGCGAGGGGCGGGAGTGCGCGGGGGTTCAGCCCTCGCTCTGCGGCAACTGGTGGCCGTAGTCGACCAGATCGCTCTTGGGGGGCGCGGTGAGGGCGAACTCCTTGTTCCAGTCGGCGAGTCGGATCACGCCGGCGCCGCCCGCGCGCTGGAGGCGCAGCGGGTAGGGCGTGCCGCGCAGCGAGACGTCGAGGGAGCCGCCGTTGCCCTGGTCGCCGGTGACGCGGATGGTCGGCACTCCGGCGACGTCGGCACGCTCGCCGCTGGTGATCTCCCCGTGCAGGCCGAGCAGCCCGTCGAGCAGCACGGTCTTGTCGGTGAAGCCGCTGAGCTGCTTGTACGAGGGGTCGCCGGCCGGGACCTTCACGTACTTGCCGTCCAGCTTCTTCGCCGCCGTGCGGTCCGCCTCGGTGCCCTGCCCGGTGCCCGCGCCGGCGGCGGGCGTGGCGTCACCCTTCTCGTGCGTCCAGAAGTCGGCCCCGGCCTTGAGGTAGAGGTCCTTGTCGATGCGCAGGAGCTGGAAGGTGCCGCCCTGGGTGGAGACCTGGCCCGTGCCGCCGTCGCCCTTGAGCCGCATGTCCAGGGTGTACGTACGGCCCTTGCTGACGACGTTGCCGGTCAGCCGCACCGCGCCGGCGCGCTGGGCGGCCTGGCGCGCCCTGGCCTCGATCGTCTCGGCGGGCAGCTTGCCGACGCCGTTGGTGCCCGCGTCGGGGTCCTTCTTCTCGCCGTCGCCGCCGCATCCGGCGAGCGTGGCGATGGCCAACCCCGCGCAGGTCGCCGCGGTGAGAGCCGTGTTCCAGGTGCGCACGTCCGCTGCCTCCTGATGCCGGTGCAGGGGGCAGCGTACCGGTGTCGCGGGGACGCGGTGGCGGCGCACCGTGGGGGAAGGTGAGGGGTTTCCCCACCTCGGCCGAGCGAAGTACCGCACCCTCTCCCGAAGCCGGCCAACCCCTGTATGCCGGACATCGGCCCCGATGGCCCCACGGCACACGCGGCGGGTGCGGCGGGGTGGGGGTCGGCGAGCGCGGCGCGGCGTGGTCGGCGGATGCGCCGCCCGCGAGGCAGTGCGGCATATCACCTGATATTCGTTGATTCGCGGGGCAGACGAGGTATACAGAGGTACCCGGGGCGTCCGGGTCTACGCGCCACCGTCGGGCGTCGGCCCCCTCCGGGTCCGCCCGCGACCCGGGCGTGTCCGCGAGCCCGGGTCCGCCCGCGCCCCGGGCACGTCCACGGCGCGGGCACGTCCGTGAAAGGAGGCGCGTGACATGGGAGCGGCAGCCCCCCGCGTGTTCGTCTCGCACCTGGCCGGCGTCGCCGTCTTCGACCCGAACGGGGACCCGGTGGGCCGGGTGCGCGACCTGGTGGCGATGCTGGGGCTGAGCGGCCGACCGCCGCGCGTCCTGGGCCTGGTGGTCGAGGTGGTCAGCCGACGCCGGATCTTCCTGCCCATGACCCGGGTCACCGGCGTCGAGTCGGGCCAGGTGATCACCACCGGCGTGGTCAACATGCGCCGCTTCGAGCAGCGTCCCACCGAGACCCTGGTCCTGGGCGAGCTCCTGGACCGCCGGGTGACCCTCGTGGAGACCGGCGAGGAGGTCACCGTCCTGGACGTGGCCGTGGCCCAGCTCCCCGCGCGCCGCGACTGGGAGATCGACAAGGTCTTCGTACGGCGCGGCAAGGCCCCGGCGCTGCGCGGCAGGTGGCCCGGCGGTGGCCGGCGTTCCGGCGAGGCGCTGACCGTCGAGTGGTCGGCGGTGACCGGCTTCTCCCTCGACGAGCAGGGGCAGGGCGCCGAGAACCTGCTGGCCACCTTCGAGCAGTTGCGCCCCGCCGACCTGGCCAGCGTGCTGCACCACCTGACGGCCAAGCGGCGCGCCGAGGTGGCCGCCGCGCTCGACGACGACCGGCTCGCCGACGTCCTGGAGGAGCTGCCCGACGACGACCAGGTGGAGATCCTGGGCAAGCTCCAGGAGGAGCGCGCCGCCGACGTGCTGGAGGCCATGGACCCCGACGACGCCGCCGACCTGCTCTCCGAGCTCCCCGAGGAGGACAAGGAACGGCTGCTGACGCTGATGCGCCCCCGGGACGCGGCGGACATGCGCCGGCTGCTGTCGTACGAGGAGCGCACGGCGGGCGGGCTGATGACCACGGAGCCGATCGTGCTGCTGCCGGACGCCACGGTGGCCGACGCGCTGGCCCGGGTACGCAATCCGGACCTGTCCCCCGCGCTGGCCGCGCAGGTCTACGTGTGCCGGGCCCCCGACGAGACGCCCACCGGCAAGTACCTGGGCACGGTGCACTTCCAGCGGCTGCTGCGGGACCCGCCGTTCACGCTGGTCAGCTCGCTGGTGGACAGCGACCTGAACCCGCTGCCGCCGGACACCGCGCTCTCGGAGGTGACCAGCTACCTGGCCGCGTACAACATGGTCGCCGCGCCCGTGGTGGACGCCAGCGGGTCGCTGCTCGGCGCGGTGACCGTGGACGACGTGCTCGACCACCTGCTGCCCGACGACTGGCGTGAGCGTGAGTTGCACGGCGCGGTCGTGCCCGGCCTGTCGGAGGTGACCGATGGCCGGTGAACGCGTCCGCCTGGACCAGCCGCGCGAACCCCGACGTAGCCTGCTGCCCCGCTGGGACCCGGAGGCGTTCGGCCGCGTCTCCGAGCGCACGGCCCGCTTCCTGGGCACCGGGCGCTTCATCGTGTGGATGTCGGTCGTCATCGTGATGTGGGTGGTGTGGAACACCACCGTCCCCGCCGGCCTGCGCTTCGACCGCTACCCCTTCATCTTCCTGACCCTCGCGCTCTCGCTCCAGGCGTCGTACGCGGCCCCGCTGATCCTGCTCGCGCAGAACCGGCAGGACGACCGGGACCGGGTCAACCTCGAACAGGACCGCAAGCAGAACGAACGCAGCATCGCCGACACCGAGTACCTGACGCGGGAGATCGCCGCGCTGCGGCTGGGCCTTGGCGAGGTGGCGACGCGGGACTGGATCCGCTCGGAGTTCGAGGACCTGGTCCGCGAGCTGGAGCGACAGCGCCCCACGCCACCGGCCCCCCTGCGGCAGCGCCCCCCGACCGAGCGCGAGCACGCGCGCGCCGGGGAGAACGCCGGCGAACGGGACCGACGCGGCCAGGAGCGGGACCGGCCGCCGGACGCCGACGGCGCGGCGGGGCGGGGCCGGGCTCGGGGCGGCGGCGGGAGCGGCGACCGGGGCGGTTCGCGAGGCGCCGGCGGTGGTGGTCACGACGGCCCGGCCGGCGGCGGCCCGGCGGATGGCCCAGGTTCGCCCGGGGACGGCGGCCACGCCGCCGGCCCGGGGCGCGGCCAGGGCGGGCCCGACGGCCGGCGCGGGTAGCCAACGGCGGGCCCACCGCGGGGGATCGGAGGCTCGACGGCGCGGGGCGGACCACCGCGCGGGAGCCCAGCTATTCCCGGCATACGGCGCCGGTCGGCGTGAGGAAAGCGACCGTCCACAGGCTTTCCCGCGCACCGCGCCCGCGCCGTACCATCGGGGCATGGCTACCGAAACGACCGGCCCACCCGCCGCTCCCGCCGAAGAGGCGGTCCGCGACGCTCTCGCGACGGTGAACGACCCGGAGATCCACCGCCCGATCACCGAACTCGGGATGGTCAAATCGGTAGAGATCTCCCCGGACGGGGCGGTCGCGGTCGCGGTCTATCTGACGGTCGCCGGCTGCCCGATGCGGGACACGATCACCTCCAGCGTGCGCGAGGCGGTGGCCGGGGTCCCCGGAGTCACCGACGTCAGCGTCGAGCTGGACGTGATGAGCGACGAGCAGCGCAAGGAGCTGGCCACCTCGCTGCGCGGCGGCCAGGCCGAGCGCGAGGTGCCGTTCGCCAAGCCGGGCTCGCTGACCCGGGTGTACGCGGTGGCGTCCGGCAAGGGCGGTGTCGGCAAGTCGTCCGTGACGGTCAACCTGGCGGCGGCGATGGCGGCCGACGGCCTGAAGGTCGGTGTCGTCGACGCGGACATCTACGGCCACTCGGTGCCGCGCATGCTCGGCGCCACCGGCCGCCCCACCCAGGTCGAGAACATGATCATGCCGCCGTCGGCGAACGGCGTGAAGGTCATCTCCATCGGCATGTTCACCCCGGGCAACGCCCCGGTGGTCTGGCGCGGGCCGATGCTGCACCGCGCGCTCCAGCAGTTCCTGGCGGACGTCTTCTGGGGCGACCTGGACGTCCTGCTGCTCGACCTGCCGCCCGGCACCGGCGACATCGCCATCTCGGTGGCCCAGCTGGTGCCCAACGCGGAGATCCTGGTGGTGACCACGCCGCAGCAGGCCGCCGCCGAGGTCGCCGAGCGCGCCGGGTCCATCGCCGTGCAGACCCACCAGAAGATCGTCGGCGTCGTGGAGAACATGTCCGGGCTGCCGTGTCCGCACTGCGACGAGATGGTGGACGTGTTCGGCACGGGCGGCGGTCAGACCGTCGCCGACGGCCTGACCCGCACGACGGGCGCGACGGTCCCGGTGCTCGGCGCCATCCCCATCGACGTCCGGTTGCGCGAGGGCGGCGACGAGGGCAAGCCGGTCGTGCTGAGCGACCCCGAGTCCCCCGCCGGCAGCGCGCTGCGCTCCATCGCCGGCAAGCTGGGCGGCCGTCAGCGCGGCCTGGCCGGCCTGTCGCTGGGCATCACCCCGCGGAACAAGTTCTAGGCGCCGTGGGCCTCGGGCACACCCGCCCGAGGCCACCCCGCCAGTGGGCCGCCACTTCGGGGGGCGCCACTCACACGGCGCGGGCCCGCGGCATGTCGAGCCCTCGCCTCGCCCGTGTCGTAACGTTTCTGGACCTATGGGGCTAGGCGTACGTCGTGATGTCCCTGACCACCGAGAAGCCGAGCCCGTAGGCGCTCATCCCGCGCCCGTACGCCCCCACGTGCACACCCTCACGGGCCGAGCCGGCCAGCACCCAGCCGTACTCGGACTCGCGGTAGTGGAAGTCGGTGGGCACCCCGTCCACGGGCAGCGTGAGCTGCGACCACGCGGAGCCGTCGAGGTCGTCGGCCAGCTCCCAGGCGATCGCGGTCTGCTGGTCGAGCCAGTCCTGCCGTAGCGCGCGCTCCATCTGGGACGGCCAGGTGCACGAGAGCAACCCCGAGCCCGCCAGCCACGCCGCCGAGGACACCGAGGTGGCCTCCAGCATGCCGGTGCCGTCCGCGCTGCGCCGCACCGGGCGGCTGGCCACCGTCACGACGACGGCGAACCGCTGCTTGTCCCGGCTCTCCGCGCTGGTCTCCACCTTCAGCGAGGGCACCTCGCCGTGCCCGGTGGCGCCGTGCTCCACGGTGCCGTCGGCCGCCGCGCCGACCCGCATCAGCCAGCGGGGCCCGGCGAACGCCTCGTCCAAGCCGTACCAGGGGAACGCGGCCAGCAGATAGTCGTCGACCTTCCTGCGCGCCTCGGCCGGCATGCCCGGGGTGGCCGGCGCGGTGTCCTCACCGGGCGCGCCCGGAGTCGCCGCCACGTCCTGCGTATCTGCCCGACTCGTCGTCTCCATCTGCGCGGAGCCTCCTCGTTGCCCTGCGTCGTGACGGCCCGCCCCCCTTCAGGCGACCTCACCTGGACACAGGGAGGATAGCCATACAGGTCGGCCCGAATGGGATCAGGTGGCGTCCGAGTCGAAGGGCGGCCGGTCGTCGGGCTCCGGCTTGTCCCGCTTGCGCAGCAGGTCAGAGCCGCCGGAGGCGCCTCCAGAGGGCGGTGCGGAGTCGACGCCGCCCGTGGTGTCGCGTGCCTGTGTCACATCGGAGACCTCGGCCATCTCCTTGCTGAAGTCGAACCCGTTGCGGATCTCCTTCAGACCGAGCTCGTCCTTGTCCAGCAGGTGCTTGCGGGCGAACGTCTTGGGGTTCAGGTCCTCGAACTCGAAGTCCTTGAACTCCGGACCCAACTCTGTCCGAATGTCTTCCTTCGCGCTGTCCGAGAACTCCCGGACCTTACGGATGAAACGGGCGGCATCCTGGATCACCTTGGGCAGCTTGTCCGGGCCGAAGATGAGCACCGCAAGGATGATGAGAGCGATTAGCTCTAGGGGTCCTATGTCGAAGAACACCTTGCAGCTCCTTGATGCGTCCGTGGCCGACGGTCCAGGCCATCCAACACGGTACCTGCCTCACGGTGTGGTACGGGAGACGGCCAGACCAACAACAGACCAAGCGCCACGCTCGGGTGCGCCTTGCGACTTCCGCCCCCGGCACGACACGCTCTCCGCCCCACACCGCCGCGCGACCCCGGAAACACCGCCCCGGCGCCCCCGACGCGCGCCGCGCGGCGTCGGGTCGTGCCTCTCCCGCACAGCAAACTCCGGGTGAAGCCGGTCGCACAACCCCGCCTCCGCCACGCCCGTACCGTCCCAGACGCCACACCCGCCCCGAACGAGCCACGCGCGAGCGGGCCCGTACCCGGCGATCCGCCGCACAGGACATCCCGCACGTCCCGGATGTCCGGAGTCACGCGAGCCCGGCGACGCGCGCCGGGCTCGCGCGGGGCCGTCAGCGCGGGACGTCGCTCGCGGCGCCCAACGCCAGTTCGACGACGCGCTCGTCGGCGCCCCGCTCCAGGGTCAGCCGCAGCCGGTCGCCGGGCCGGTGGCTGCGGATCTTCACGATCAGCTCCTGACCGCTGCGCACCGGGACGCCGTCCACCTTGGTGATCACGTCGCCCGAACGGACGCCCGCCTTGTCGCCGGGGCCGCCCTCGGTCACCGCGGGCCCGTCGCCACCGCTGTCGGCGACCCGCGCGCCGTCGCCCCGGTACTTCATGTCGAGCGTCACCCCGATCACCGGGTGCACCGCCTTGCCCGTGTTGATCAGCTCTTCCGCCACCCGCTTGCCCTGGTTGATCGGGATCGCGAAGCCCAGGCCGATGCTGCCGCCCTGACCGGTGCCGAGCCCGCCGTCGTCGGCCGCGCGGATGACGCTGTTGATGCCGATCACCCGACCCTTGGCGTCCACCAGCGGCCCACCCGAGTTGCCCGGGTTGATCGGCGCGTCGGTCTGCAGCGCGTCCACGTACGAGACGTCGCTGCCGTCCACCTTGTCGCCGCCCGCGGTGATCGGGCGTTCCTTGGCGCTGATGATCCCGGAGGTGACCGTGCCCGCCAGGTCGTACGGGGCGCCGATGGCCACCACCGGGTCACCCACCCGCACCGAGTCGGAGTTGCCCAGCGCCAGCGGCTTGAGCCCGGTGACGCCCCGCACCCGGATGACGGCCAGGTCGTACCCGGCGTCCCGCCCGACGATCTTGGCTCGCGCGCTCTGACCGCCGTTGAACGTCACCGATATGGCCGCGTCGGAGCCCCCCTGGTCGGCCGACTCCACGACGTGGTTGTTGGTCAGGATGTTGCCGCTCTCATCCAGCACGAAGCCGGTCCCGGTGCCCTGCGCGCCGGCCCCCTTGACGTGGATGGTCACCACGCTGGGCAGGGCCCGCGCCGCGATGCCGGCGATGCTGTCCGGGTCCCTGGCCTGCTTCGTCTCGGCCGGCGACTGCGGCAGGTGGATCTGCTCGGTGTCGTCGGTCCGCCGCTCCAGGTAAACGCCGATGCCACCGCCGACGCCGCCCGCCAGGAGCGCCAGCAGGAGCGCGCCGACCACGAGCGGCCCGCGCTTCCGACCCGCGCGAGAGGGGCCGGGGCCGGGCTGACCGACGCCGGCGGCGGAGGCCCGCCACGGGTCGTAGTGCTGCCACTGCACACCGGCGGGCGCCTCGGTCGGCGCCCCCGGCCCGGCGGGCGCCGGCGCGGCGAACGTCGGCGTCCCCGGCTGCTGGTGCTGCTGGTGCGCGGGGTAGGGCTGAGGTCCGGGCACGGGCTGGCCGGGCGCGGGGGCCGCCGGCATCGTGGTGCCG
Organism: Streptomyces sp. NPDC057702; assembly: GCF_042799315.1. Taxonomy (NCBI): domain Bacteria; kingdom Bacillati; phylum Actinomycetota; class Actinomycetes; order Kitasatosporales; family Streptomycetaceae; genus Streptomyces; species Streptomyces sp. NPDC057702. Next base: position 52,464 of record NZ_JBHVJC010000029.1, read on the forward strand.
TGCGCGGGCGTCGTCCCGGGGTGCGGCGGGTGGCCCTGGTGCGGCGGTACGTGGGTGCCGTGGGCCGGCGTGGGCACCGGGTGCTGCACGGGTGGCGCGGGCGCCCACGGGCCCGGCTCGCCGTAGGGCGGGGTGCTGTAGGGGTCGGGCGCGTGCCGGGGGGTCCGACGCCCGGCCGACGCGGCCTCCCCGTCCTCGACGGCACCGTCCGACCGGGCCTCCGCCGCTTCGACACCGTCCGTGACAGCGCTGTCGGACGAGGGCGCGGAACCAGCCACACCCTTTGCCGACACCGCGCCGGGCACAGCGGCGCCCGGCACAGCGGCGGCGGGCTCCACGCCACCCGACTCCACGCCGCCCGACTCCACGCCATCCGGCCCCGCGTCGGCCGCTCGTACGGCATCACTCGACGCGGCGGCAGCGGGTCCGGCCGCGTTCGGCTCGGCGTCCACTGGCCGCACCGCGTCACCCGACGCCGCGACAGCGGGCTCAGCCGCAGTCGGCGCGGCCTCCGCTGGGCGTTCGGTGTCGCCGTGCCGCGTGTCCGCCGGGCGGGCCGGCGCGACCGGCGCGGCCGCCTTGGCCAGCTCGAAGTCGGCGCTGGGATCGGCGGGCGGCGGTGCCGTGGGCGCGGGGCCGGTCGGCGGCGCGGGGGCCTGCTCGGGCCCGGGCGTGGTCGGCTGGTCCGTCACGGCTGGCGGGTCCTCCACGGGTGGCTGTCCGGCGGGGCCCAGGTGCGGACGGCTCCACCACTTCGGCTTCGGCCTCGGGGTCTTCCCGTCGTTCATGCTCTCCCCACAGTTCGCCCGCGGTCCGGCGCGGGCCGCGCCTCGACGGGCGTGCTTCGGCGCACCCGGTCGGCGCGGCCCACCGGCGATTCAATCAGGTCTGCCCGAGCTCGCGCAGTGGACCGGCCACGCCGTTCCCCGGTCGGCCCGGTCGACGCCCCCGGCCACACACGGTGGTCGGGGGCGGTGTCGGTCGGTGGTCAGCGGGCGTTGCCGCCGCGCGGGTCGACGCCGGCACCGGTCAGTGGCGTCGCCTGGCTGGCCGGATGCGAGGGGACGTCCATATGGGTGGGCGCCGGCGCCGCGTTCCGCTCGCGCCCCCCGGGCTGGCCGGCCGACGACCGGGCCGCCAGCGACAGCACCGGCTGGATCAGCGGCGGCAGCGCGCTGCCCATCGAGTCCGACGGCGTCCCGTCCGCCCAGGACGGCACGCCGGGGTGGGTGGTCGCCGTGGGCGGCGGCGTGATGGGCCGGCCGGTGCGCGGATCGAGCTGCGCGGAGCGCTCTCCGCTGGCCGAGAAGAGCCCCATCGACCGACGCGCGCTCTCGTACAGCCCGGCCGTGGCGCCCTCACCGCCCTCCGTGCGCAGCGGCGTGATCGCGGTGCCGTTGCCCTCCGCCCGACCGCCGGGCGAGTCCACGGCGGCGTCCAGGGGCAGCGCGCCGCCGAGCGCGACGGCGGCCAGCGAGACCGCGCCGGCCGCGGCGAAGGCGAACCTCCGGCTGCGGGGCAGGGTGCGGTCCACCTCGTGTATCCGGAAGCCGCGCTCACGGGGAGCGGCGGCACCCGTGGGAAGGAACGCGAACGCCCCCTCCCGCAGGTCGAAGGGGTTCGGGTCGACGGCGGGGGCACCGAAGGGGGTGCGCTCGTCGTCGTCGCCGGCGAGCGGGCCGGCGGGCAGGTTCTGCAGCCGCGCGAGGAACCCCTCCGAGGGAGGGGGCGGGGCCGCCTGGGCGAACACGTTCTTCAGCCGTCGCTGTTCGTCCGCCTCGGCCTTGCAGCGAGGACACGTCGCCAGGTGCGCGAGCACACGCTCGCGCGCATCATGTCCCAGTTCGCCGTCGACCAGGGCCGCGAGGCGGTCGCCGAGGTGCTGCTCGGCGGGGGACTGACCGCCTGAACCGGTCACGCGATCCCGACCTCCCCGCTGAGCCCCGGCGCGACCGGGGACACGGAGGCGACCGCGCGCTGCTCGGCGCGGGCCGATGGGGAACGGTGCTGGAGGGCCTTGCGCAGGTGCGAGCGACCACGGTGGATACGGCTGCGCACGGTGCCGAGCTTGACGCCCAGCGTCGCGGCGATCTCCTCGTACGACAGGCCCTCGATGTCGCAGAGCACCACGGCGGCGCGGAACTCCGGTGCCAGGGTGTCCAGGGCCTGCTGCACGTCGGCGTCGAAGTGGGTGTCGTTGAAGTGCTGCTGGGGAGAGGGCTCGCGGCTGGGGAGCCGCTCGGCCGCGTCGTCACCGAGCGCGTCGAAGCGGATGCGCTGCCGGCGGCGGACCATGTCCAGGAAGAGGTTGGTCGTGATGCGGTGCAGCCAGCCCTCGAAGGTGCCCGGCGTGTACGTCGACAGGGAGCGGAAGACCCGGACGAACACTTCCTGGGTCAGGTCCTCGGCGTCGTGCTGGTTGCCGGTGAGGCGATAGGCGAGGCGGTAGACCCGTGCGCTGTGGGTGCTGACGATCTCCTCCCAGGTGGGAGGGGTCCACGCCTGCGAGTCCGCATCGGTGGCGAAAGTCGCGGTAGGTGCGGATTCGGTGGTGCGGAAACGGTCAGCGGTGTTCGTCACGGATTTCGGCTCGTCCGACGGCCCGCGAAAGCGCCTGAGCACTCTTCGGCCACCGGTCGTAGCCGCACCTCCCCTGTCGGCTCTGGTGGTCTCCAGTAGAGCCCCTACCATATCCACCTCGCCCGTTAGCTCCGGATAAGTATTTTTGACCTGCATTTGGACTCGATCGTTCACTGCTCGCTCGATCTATCCGTCACCTTTCAACGCCCGGTCCCATCTGCGGGTTCCCGAGCGCAGCGGATACAGTCACCGTTGCGTCAACTACGGGGACAGGAGAGGGCCATTACCGGCAACCGGCAGACGAGCTGGGCGTTCGCCGAGGCGTACGGCGTCGAGCACATCGACGACACGGCGCTGCGCTGGGCTCGCGAGCGGGCCCGGGAGGCGGGGCTGCGTTCGGTGTCCTCGGGCACGGGGGCCGCGCTGCGCCTGCTCGCCGCCACCGCCGACGCCAAGGCCGTGGCCGAGATCGGCACCGGCACCGGCGTCTCCGGCATCCACCTCCTGCACGGCATGCGGCCCGACGGCGTCCTGACCACGGTGGACCTGGAGCCCGAGCGGCAGCAGTTCGCACGCCAGGCGTTCCGCGCGGCGGGCTTCGCCGGAAACCGGGCCCGCTTCATCCCCGGCCGCGCCCTGGACGTCCTGCCCCGCCTGGCCGACGGCGGTTACGACCTCGTCTTCTGTGACGCCGATCGCTCCGAGTGCCTCGACTACCTCGCGGAATCGTTGCGCCTGCTGCGCCCCGGCGGGCTGGTCTGCTTCGAGGGCGTGTTCGCCGACGGCCGGACGGTGGAGTCGGCCGCCCAGCCGATGGAGGTACTGCGGCTGCGTGAGCTGCTGCGAGCCGTGCGCGAGTCCACGGTGCTCCAGCCCTCGCTCCTCCCCGTGGGCGACGGCCTGCTCTGCGCGGTCAAGCGCGGCTGACCCCGCCGCCCACCGCTGCCCCCGCCGCCCGCGCGGCCGACCCTCTCGTACGCGACCGTCTCCTACGCGACCGTCTCGCGGGCGACCGTCTCGTACGCGTCGATCGGATCCGCGCCGTCGCCCCGTACGCCCCTCGGCACCCACGGCCAGTGCCTCGTACACCGCCTCCGCCCGTACGTCACCGCCTGGCGCGCCGGCGGCGGCGCGCACGTCGGCCGCGCGCGGAACATCCGGACAGCACCACGCCACCCGCCACCCGCCCGCGTCGAGCGTGCCGAGGGGGCCGGGCCGCGCACCCCGAGGCGGAGGCGCGGCAGTGCGGCGGTAGAGACGAAGGTCACGCCCATGTGGGGCCGCGCGGGGTCGTCGGGGGCGCGGGGCCGTCGGAAAGAGGGGCGCGCGGGTGCGGCCTGGCCGGTCGACGGGGCTTGGGGCGCGCGGCCGGGCCGAGGCGTGCCGGGGCGCGCGGCGGGTGGGCCGGCGAGGCACGGGCGGGCCGGGCGGCGGGGGCGCGAGGGAGCGGCGCGCGGCGTGGCGGGCGCGGCTCGAAAGAGGAGGGCGGTGCGGCGCGGGCGCCGTCGGAGGTGGGCGGGTGCGCGGCGTGCGGCGCGGCGCGGGTGGGCGCGGCGCGCCGGTGCGGAAGTCGGGGGCGGGGTGACGGCGGGGGCGCGGGGGGCGTGAACGCCACTGCCCCGGTTGCTGGTTCGCACCAGTAACCGGGGCAGTACGCATGATCCTGTGGCCCGCGCTGCTAGCCGACGACCTTCTTCAGTGCGTCGCCCAGCGCGTCGGCCTCGTCCGGTGTCAGCTCGACGACGAGTCGACCGCCGCCTTCGAGCGGAACGCGCATGACGATGCCCCGCCCCTCCTTGGTCACCTCGAGCGGGCCGTCGCCCGTCCGCGGCTTCATGGCCGCCATGCTCGTTCCCCTTCCTGAAACCAGCTCATCGCAGCCGACAACCTAGGCGTCACCGGCATCGAACACATTGCTTCCCCGCCATTATCCCGCATGCAATGACCCGATGACCAACGGCGGCGGTGATCGCCTCCGCGGGCGACTCCCCCAAAACCACTCAATTCGGCGATCACGTCGCGATACTTCGCGGCGGCCCGGCCCGAACGGTAGGTCGGTTCTTTGACGCAGGTCACATGACGGACGTGCGGATCTCCGGCATGCTGAGCGCGGACCGCGGGAGCGTACACCGACCTCGCGACGCCGGCCGGCCGGGGTGATCGCGGCGGATCGGAACGCGAGGATCCGGGCGGCCGGGACACCATACGGTTCCGGCCGACCGCGTGGCCCGCGACCGGTCGCGGGCCGCCGGGCCCGGACGACACCGCCCGCACGCCCACCGGCCCGCGGCCCCGCGGGCGCGGCGGACCCACGGACCCATACGGAGGGACCCCATCCATGGCCGACACCGTGCTCTACGACGTGACCGACGGACTCGCGACGATCACCCTCAACCGTCCCGACGCCATGAACGCGCTCAACACCGAGCTCAAGGAGACGCTGCGGGACGTCCTGCGGCAGGCCGCCGACGACGCCGCGGTCCGCGCCGTGTTGCTGACCGGTAGCGGGCGCGCCTTCAGCGTCGGGCAGGACCTCAAGGAGCACGTCGAGCGACTGCACGACGACGCGGTGCGCGCCTCGGGGGCCACCATGGACACCGTCCGGGAGCACTACAACCCGATCGTCACGGCCATCGCCGGCATGCCCAAGCCCGTCGTCGCCGGGGTCAACGGCGTCGCGGCCGGCGCCGGCGCGGGCTTCGCGTTCGCCGCCGACTACCGGGTCGTCGCCGACACCGCCTCCTTCACCACGGCCTTCGCCGGGGTCGCCCTCAGCGCCGACTCGGGCGTCTCCTGGACGCTGTCCCGGCTCGTCGGCCACGGCAGGGCGGCCGAGCTCCTGCTCTTCCCCCGCTCGATCAAGGCCGCGGAGGCGGCTGCCCTGGGCATCGCGAACACGGTGGTCCCGGCCGCCGAACTCGCCGCCGAGGCCGAGAAGACCGCCCGCCGACTGGCCGCCGGCCCGACCCTGGCCTACGCCGCGATCAAGGAGTCCCTGGCCTACGCGGCCGGGCACACCCTGCCGGAGGCGCTGGCCAAGGAGGACGAACTCCAGGCCAGGGCGGGCGCGTCGGAGGACCACCGGATCGCCGTGGACGCCTTCGTGAAGAAGGAGAAGCCGACGTTCCTGGGGCGCTGACCGGCGCGTCCGGCCCGGGACCGCGCCACCGGGAGCCCGCCCGCCGCCGAAGCACGCCCACCGCCCGCCACCGGGGCACGCCCACCGCTCGCCGCCGGGCTCCACCCGCGCGCCGGCACCCGGCCGTGCCCTCGCGCGGGCCCGCGCCGGTCGGTCCCGGGGCGGGCCCGCGCGGCTCAGCCGGCCGGGCGGGCGCCCCGCGCGTGGCAGTCGGCCAGATGGTCGTTGACCAGGCCGCACGCCTGCATCAGCGCGTAGGCCGTGGTCGGGCCGACGAAGCGAAAGCCGCGCTTCTTCAGGTCGCGGGCGAGCGCGGTGGACTCCGGGGTGATCGCGGGCACCTCGTCCGGCGTGCGCGGCGCCGGCCGGTCCGCGTGGTCCGGGGCGTACGACCAGATCAGCTCGTCCAGCTCGCCCTCGGCCAGTTCGGCGGCGACCCTGGCGTTGTTCAGCACCGCGGTGATCTTGGCCCGGTTGCGGATGATGCCGGGGTCGGCGAGCAGCCGCGTCACGTCCTCGTCGGTGAACTCCGCCACCGCCTTGATCCGGAAGCCGGCGAACGCCGCGCGGAAGCCCTCGCGGCGGCGCAGGACGGTCAGCCAGGACAGGCCGGACTGGAACGCCTCCAGACACAGCCGCTCGTAGAGCGCGTCGTCCCCGTGCACGGGGTGGCCCCACTCGTGGTCGTGGTAGGCGCGGTAGTCGGCCATCGACTCGCCCTGGAGTCCCCACGCGCAGCGCAACAGGCCGTCCGGCCCGGCCTCCGCTCCCGTCTCGCTCATGCCCGCTCTCCCCGCTCCCCGTCCCGACCCGCGTGCCCAGACCCGGGCTCCGGCGTCCCGGGCTCCGGTGTCCCGGACTCTGGTACCCCGGGCTTCGCCGGCCGCGCGGGGGCCGGCCTCCCGTCCGAGGGTGTGTCCGCGTGCGCGTCCGGGCGGCGCTGTGCGGCGTCGTCCGGGTCGGGAGCCGTGCCGGGGTGATCCTCCACGGGGTGCGCCGGCCCGCCCACGGGGGCCGCGTCCGTGGGGTCGGCCGACCCGCCCGCGCCACCCGCGCCGTCCGTGTCGCCCGCGCCGCTCGGGGCGTCCGCCCCGGACGCGCCGCCACCGGGGCCGAAGGCCATCGCCTCGGCGGCGCGGGCGTCGCTCTCCACTGTGCCGGGCTCCGCGACGCCGGCCGGGCCGACGCCGTGGCCCGCCAGCGGGTCCACGTCAGGGTCCGGGCCGGCGGTGTCGTCCGTCCACGCCGGGGGCGGCGCGGCCCGGGCCGCGCCCAGCTCGCCTATCAGCCCCGGCTCCGCGTACCCCGTGGCCTGGGCACCGGCCAGGACGGCCTCCAGCTCGGCGATCCGGGCGTCCCGCTCGGCCAGTTCGGCCCCGAGCCGCCCGAGCGCGTCGTCCACCTCCGCCATCCGGTACCCGCGCAGCGCCACCGGGAGGCGCAGCGCCGCCACGTCCGCGTGGTCCAGGGGCCGGTCCTCGGGCAGCGGGTCGATCAGCCGGTCCGGCCGCGCCTCGGGCAACGCGGCGCCGTCACCACCGCCGACCACCACGAGCGTCACCGCCCCGACGACCGCGACGAGCGCGATGAGCAAGAACCAGAACACGACGTCTCCCCGAGGTGCATCCGCAATTCAACAGCCCCGATCGTGCCATGCCGCACCGACACCGACGCCGTACGCCGCGACAGTGGGCCCGCACCGCAGCGGCTAGGGTCGCTGCCGGACCACGGACGAGGGAGTGAGGCAATGTTGCGGCTTGGACGGCGCGAGTTCGACACGCACGAGCCGGTGATCATGGCGATCGTGAACCGAACGCCGGACTCCTTCTACGACCAGGGGGCGACCTTCCGGGACCGGCCCGCGCTCGACCGGGTCGACCAGGCGGTGTCGGAGGGTGCCGCCATCATCGACATCGGCGGGGTCAAGGCGGGGCCGGGGGAAGAGGTGAGCGCGAGCGAGGAGGCGCGGCGTACGGTCGGGTTCGTCGCCGAGGTGCGCCGGCGCCACCCCGACGTGGTGATCAGCGTCGACACCTGGCGACACGAGGTCGGCGAGGCGGTGTGCGAGGCAGGGGCGGATCTCCTCAACGACGCGTGGGGCGGCGTCGATCCCCGACTGGCCGAGGTCGCCGCGCGCTACGACGTGGGGCTGGTGTGCACGCACGCGGGCGGGGCCGAGCCCCGGACCCGGCCACACCGGATCGGCTACGACGACGTGATGGCCGACATCCTGCGGGTCACCCTCGGCCTGGCCGAGCGCGCCGCCGGGCTCGGGGTGCGGCGGGACGCGATCCTGATCGACCCCGGACACGACTTCGGCAAGAACACCCGCCACTCGCTGGAGGCCACCCGACGGCTCGGCGAGATGGTCGAGACGGGCTGGCCGGTACTCGTCTCGCTGTCGAACAAGGACTTCGTGGGCGAGACGCTCGACAAGCCCGTGAAGGAACGCGTGCTCGGCACCCTGGCCACCACGGCGGTCTCGGCCTGGCTCGGCGCGCGGGTCTACCGCGTGCACGAGGTGGCCGAGACCAGGCAGGTGCTGGACATGGTGGCGACCATCGCGGGCCACCGCCCGCCCGCCGTGGCCCGCCGCGGCCTGGCCTGACCCCACGCGGGCCGGCCGGGCCACGGGCCCGTCGAGCCACGGGCCGACCGGCGGTCGCTCGGCGCCGCTGGGGTGCCGGGCCCCCGGCGGGGTGCTCGACGCGGGTACGGGGTGGCTAGACGCCCGTCTCCTTGCTGACCAGCGCGACCGCCTCGTCCACGTCGTCCGAGATGTGGAAGAGGTCCAGATCGCGCGGCGACGCCTTGCCCTGGGCGATCAGCGTGTCGCGCATCCAGTCCACCAGCCCCTGCCAGTAGGCGGAGCCGAAGAGGACGATCGGGAAGCGGGTCACCTTGCGCGTCTGGACCAGGGTCAGCGCCTCGAACAGCTCGTCCAGCGTGCCGAGTCCGCCCGGCAGCACCACGAAGCCCTGCGCGTACTTCACGAACATCGTCTTGCGGACGAAGAAGTACCGGAAGTTCACCCCGATATCGACGTACTTGTTCAGGCCCTGCTCGAACGGCAGCTCGATGCCGAGTCCGACCGAGACCCCACCGGCCTCGTAGGCCCCCCGGTTCGCGGCCTCCATCGCCCCCGGGCCGCCACCGGTGATCACCGCGAAGCCCGCGTCCACCAGGGCGCGGCCGATCCGCACCCCCGACTCGTACTCGGGCGAGTCGGGGGCCGTGCGCGCGGAACCGAACACGCTGACCGCGGGGCCGAGTTCGGCCAGGGCTCCGAAGCCCTCGACGAACTCCGCCTGGATGCGCAGCACTCGGAACGGGTCCTCGTGCACCCAGCCGCTGGCGCCGTGGGTGTCGAGGAGGTGCTGGTCCGTGGTGCCCGACTGGATCTGACCTCGGCGACGCACCACGGGCCCCAGCCGTTGCTCCTGCTGCGGGCCCTCGCCCCCCGGCGTACGCCCGATCTCGGCATTGGCCATATGCGCTCCCTTCGCGTGCTCCTCCCCCCGCCGCGCGAGGGGAGGATCTGTGCCCTTCAGCGTATGCCTCCGGCACGGCCGACCAGCGAGGTTTCACATGAGCAAGGCCAGCGGTACGCGTACGGGACGGGCGCGCGAAACCGCGCGTTCAGGCCACCGGCGAGGTGGCCGGCGTCCGGGCGTACGGCCAGCTCGCGCGGCGCCGGTCGGTGGCCGGTGACGCCGGCCGACCGGTCGGGTCAGGACTCCAGCCAGGCACGCAGCCGCTCCTCGGCCCGCAGGATGGCGCTGACCGAGACGTGTTCCTCGCGGGTGTGCGCCAGTTTCGGGTCGCCCGGGCCGTAGTTGACCGCGGGCACGCCCAGGGCGGAGAAGCGGGCGACGTCGGTCCAGCCGAACTTGGGCGCGACCTCGGCGCCGACCGCGGCCACGAACGCGGCGGCGGCCGGGTGCGATAGGCCGGGCAGCGCGCCGGGGGAGCTGTCGGTGAGGACGACGTCGTAGCCGTCGAAGACCTCGCGGACGTGGGCGAGGGCCGCCTCCTGGGAGCGGTCGGGGGCGAAGCGGAAGTTGACGGTGACGGCGCAGGCGTCGGGGATCACGTTGCCGGCGTGGCCGCCCTCGATGCGTACCGCGTTCAGACCCTCGCGGTAGGTCAGGCCGTCGATGTCGACGTGGCGCGGCTCGTACCGGGACAGCCGTTCCAGGATCGGTGCCGCGTGGTGGATGGCGTTGTCGCCGAGCCAGCTCCGCGCGGAGTGGGCACGCCTGCCGGTGGTCTCCACGCGTACCCGCAGGGTGCCCTGGCAGCCGCCCTCGACCTGGCCCTCGGTGCCTTCGAGCAGCACCGCGAAGTCGCCGGCCAGCCAGTCGCGGTGGTGCTCGGCCAGCCGCCGCAGGCCGTTGAGCTCGGCGGCGACCTCCTCGTTGTCGTAGAAGACGAACGTCAGGTCGCGGTTGGGCTCGGGCACGGTGGCCGCGATCCGCAACTGCACGGCGACGCCCGACTTCATGTCGGAGCTGCCGCAGCCCCACAGCACCTGCTCGCCGTCGGCGTTCTCGGTCCGGTGCGAGGGCACGTTGTCCGCGATCGGCACGGTGTCCAGGTGGCCGGCGAGGACGACACGTTCGGCCCGCCCGAGGTCGGTGCGCGCGACGACGGCGTTCCCGTCCCGGTCCACGCGCAGGTGCGGCAGCGCGCGCAGCGCGGTTTCGACGGCGTCGGCCAGCGGCTTCTCGTTCCCGCTCACGGACGGGAAGTCCACGAGGCGGGCGGTCAGCTCGGCGGCGTCCACGGACAGGTCAAGTGCGGGGTGCTCGTGCTCCATGAGTGTGACCCTACGGGGTGCCGCGCCGGCCCCGCCCGTCGCGCCCGGCGCGTGCCCGCGCGCCTCGGGCGGGGCGCATACGCGGAGGTGGCGGGCGTGTGACGGCCGGTCGGCCGCTTCCTTGGCCCCTCGTACGGTGGAGGTACGCACTCCAGTACGGTGTCTCGCGTGGTCCTCCCCTTCCTCCGCAGCCGCGCCCGGCGGGCGCGCGTCGGGGTGGCGTGCGCGGTGGTCCTCGCCCTGCTCGGGTACGTGACGGCGCATCTGCTGACCGGGGGCGGCGGCGCCCCGCGCTGTGTCGTACGGGCCGACGGCGAACGCCTGGAGCTCGATCCGGAGCAGTCGCGCCACGCGGCCACCATCGCGGCGGTCGCCTCCGCGCGCGGCCTGCCCGACCGGGCGGTGACGATCGCGCTGGCCACCGCCATGCAGGAGTCGGGGCTGCACAACATCCGGCGCGGCGACCGGGACTCGCTGGGCCTCTTCCAGCAGCGCCCCTCGCAGGGCTGGGGCAGCGCGCGGCAGATCCTGGACCCGGTCTACGCCACGGGCAAGTTCTACGACGACCTGGTGAAGGTGCCCGGCTACTCGCGGTTGCCGCTGACCGTCGCGGCGCAGCGCGTGCAGTTCAGCGGCTTCCCGCAGGCGTACGCGAAGCACGAGCCGAAGGCCCGGCTGCTGACGGCCTCGATGACCGGCCGGCTCGCGGCCTCCTTCCGCTGCCCGGCCCTGCCCGACGACGGGGAGGCCGGCGACCCGGAGCGGCTGCGGACGCTGGTCGCGCGCGAGTTCGGGCCGCGGGTGTGGGGGGCCGAGGCGGAGCGGGGGCCCGAGGCCGGGAACGACGCCACCGGTCAGGGCGGCATCGGCGAGCCCGGGGCCGGCGGCGCCGACCACGGGGCGGCGGGAGGAACCTCCGACACCACCCGACGGGGGCCCGGCGACGGCGCCCCGGGCGCGCCGGGGCCCGGCGCGCGGCCCGACGCCGGCGCGGCCGACACGGCGCGCCACGAGGTGGTGATCCCGGTGCGGACGACGGTGCCGGGCGGCGACCCCCGGGAACGGGGCTGGGAGTTGGCGCACTGGGCGATGGCCCGCGCCACCGAGCTGCGTGTCGCGCGGATCTCCTTCGACGGCCGGGAATGGGTGGCGAGCTCCGCCGAAAAGGGTTGGCGAACGGTTTCCCGAAAGAGCGCTCATTCCGGGGATTCGGTTGCGCGGAATTCCCTGACCGAGGTACGCGTCGAGCTCGCCCGGTGAATCCCGAGGCCGGGGAGAATCCGTCGAACTCCACGGGCCCGCCCACCGCCACGCCGTGCGACCCACTTCGGACGTCGACCCGTGGCGCCTTCGTACGCCCGCCCGAGCGCGTACCACCCCGTGTGTACGCCAGGCGGATCACGGCCGCCCGACACCGGCACCGCGCGATGTGCGCCCCTTTCCCGTCCGGGGTGGGAAATAGGGCGCTCCTACCGGGGCGATAATGCGACGCATTAACAATTCTTTACCTTACGAAACCGCAACCTTCCGAGCCCTCGCGCGGTAGTCACTGCGTCCACTCTCCGGACACTCGCACCAAACGTCGCGCATCTGACGTTTTCCGCATGACACCGTCGAAGGAGCACTATGTCCCTCCCCCTCACGCGTCGGATCGCTCGGGCCGCGCTGCTCGTCGCCGCGGGCGCGGCCCCCCTGGTCGGCGCCGGGGCGGCGCAGGCGGCCCCCGCCCAGTCCCCCGCCGAACTGGCCGGCCTGAGCTCCCCCGACAGCAGCCCGCTGGGCGACGCGCTGGACCGCACCACCCAGGGGACCGCCGAGAGCGCGGGACAGATCGGCGGCGAGATCGTCAAGCAGGGCGTGCCCGCGGCGGGCAAGGCGGTGGGCTCGCTCGGCAAGAAGGCGGCTCCGCCGGTCGAGGAAGCGCAGCAGTTCGCGGGCGAGGCGTTCCTCGACACCGTGCTCAAGCTGGACAAGGCCCTGCCGGAGGACAACCTGCTCCAGCGCGGCGTCTCCACCGACAACCTGGCGCGCGACGTGACCGGCACCGACCTGCCGATCGGCTGACCCAGCACGCTCCTCCCGCGCGGGCCGCGCCTCCCCCACGAGCGGCCCGCGCCCCGCTCTCGGCGCGGTCGAAGCCGAAGGGGCCCGGAAAGCGCTCACCACACGCGCCTCCGGGCCCCTTCGGCTGCCCGTCAGGCGCCCAGCCGGGCGACCGCCGCCGCGATCCGCTCGTCCGTCGCCGTCAGGGCGACCCGGACGAACTGGTCGCCCGCCGCGCCGTAGAAGTCGCCCGGCGCCACCAGGATGCCGCGTCGCGCCAGGTCGGCCACGGTCTCCCAGCACGACTCGGCCCGCGTGGCCCACAGGTAGAGCGACGCCTCGCTGTGCTCGATACGGAAGCCGTGGGCCTCCAGCGCGCCGCGCAGCGCCTCGCGCCGGCGGGCGTAACGCTCCCGCTGCTCGGCCACGTGCGTGTCGTCGCCCAGCGCGACGACGGTGGCCGCCTGGACGGGCGCGGGCGTCATCAGCCCGCTGTGCTTGCGGATCACGAGCAGCTCGCCGAGCACGGCCGCGTCGCCGGCCAGGAACGCCGCGCGGTAGCCGGCCAGGTTGGAGCGCTTGGACAGCGAGTGGACGGCCACCAGGCCCTCGAAGGAGCCGCCGCACACGTCCTCGCGGAGCACCGAGACCGGCTCGGCCTCCCAGCCGAGCTCCAGGTAGCACTCGTCGCTGACCAGCAGCACCCCGTGCCGCCTGGCCCAGGTCACGGCGCGGCGCAGCTCGTCGGCCGACATCACGCGACCGGTCGGGTTGGACGGCGAGTTGAGCCACAGCAGCTTCAGCCCGGCCGGGTCGAACGCGGCCAGCTTCGCGTCGTCGGCGAAGACGTCCTCGTCGTAGGGGACGGGTTCGGCCCGCGCGAGCCGCGCCCCGACCTCGTACGTCGGGTACGCCAGCCGGGGGAAGGCCACCCGGTCGCCGGGGCCCAGCCCGAGCTGGCTGGGCAGGGCCGCCACCAGCTCCTTCGAGCCGACGACCGGCAGCACTTGGGCGTGGTCGACCTCGCCGGCGCCGAGCCGCCGCCGCACCCAGCCGGCGATGGCGTCGCGCAGCGCGAGCGTCCCCCACACGGTGGGGTAGCCGTGGCTGTCGGCCGCCGCGCTCAGGGCCCGCTGGATCGCGGCGGGCACCGGGTCCACCGGGGTGCCGACCGACAGGTCCACGATGCCGTCCGGGTGGCTGGTCGCGGTGGCCTTGTACGGTTCGAGCCGGTCCCACGGAAAGACGGGAAGGCGGTCGGTGACGGGGGACACGGTGCCTCGTTTCCTGTGCTGCCGGAAGTGCTGGTGGTGCGGGTGGTGCGCGTACCGCCGGAGTCGGGGCCCTCTGGCGCCGCGCGCGACGCGGAGGGGGCGCGGAGGGGGCACCGGATGGTGCGCGTACGACGGGTGTCGCGGGTGTCGCGCCGGAAAAACGTCTCGGCCCCGCGCGGCCCGTCACGCGCGCCCACGGGGGGCGGGGAGGGCCGTACGGGACCGAGACCGCGCTCGACGCGCGGAGCCTATCGGGGCCGGACGAGGCCGGTGGTCACTCGTCGCGGCTGAGGGTCACTCGTCGTGGCTCTGCGGCGGGAGTGCTGCGATGAAGGGGTGGTCCCGCTCGATCAGACCGAGCTTCGAGGCACCGCCGGGCGAACCGAGCTCGTCGAAGAACTCGACGTTCGCCTTGTAGTAGTCCTTCCACTCCTCGGGAGTGTCATCCTCGTAGAAGATGGCCTCGACCGGGCAGACCGGCTCACACGCACCGCAGTCGACGCATTCGTCAGGATGGATGTACAAGGACCGCGAGCCCTCGTAAATGCAGTCGACGGGGCATTCCTCGATGCAGGCCTTGTCCTTCAGGTCAACACAAGGCTCCGCGATGACGTAGGTCACGCTGTCGTTCCTCCTCGGTAGGGCTGGCGGGACCGGTGTGCGGCCCCGCCGCGTGGCGCGCGGGAGCGCGGCGTCGTCGATGCCCACACCTAGTATCTCCGTTCCGGGGCAGGAGACGAACATGAGGGGCGGACCAAGCTGTGGAGTTCACCACGGGCGGACGACTTGAGGTCAGAATTTCCCCCGCTGACGTGGGAAAACGCGTGTCGGTACGCCGCCTGAACGATCCTGGGGGCGGGCCCCAGAAGTTCACCGACACCGTAGGGGTCCTTACATCCTGGACTGGGGGTGTGGTGCGGATCACGCGAAAGAACGGTGAGGATGTTCGCATCGCGGAAGCCACGCTCGTGGCGGGCAAGGTGATCCCGCCCGCGCCCGGCGGGCGCCCCGGTGTGCCGCCGACCCGGCGTCGCGGTCCGGCCACCGACGCGTACGAACTCGACCGGGTCGCCGCACGCGCCTGGCCGCCGGCCGACCGGCTGCGGCTCGCCCCGGCCGGCGCCGACCCCACGGCCGGGCTGGCGGCGGGCGCGGGCTGGGAGCTGCGCGCGGCCGGCGGGTTCACCCGGCGCGCCAACTCCGTGCTGCCGCTCGGTGACCCCGGGCTGCCGCTCGACGAGGCGCTCCGTCGCGTGCGGGCATGGTACGACGAACGCGGGCTGCCCACGTACGTGCACGTCAGCCGCGACGGCGCGGGCGGGCAGCAGGATCTGGCCACCGAGCTGGCGCGGCGCGGTTGGACGAACGAGGGCACGGCCGAGGTGTGGACGGCGGCCCTGGCGCCGGTCGCCGACCGGGACCCCGCGCCCTTCCGCGACCCGGACGGCATCGGCGGCGCGCCGTCCGGCAGCTTTGGGGGCGCGGCCGGACCGGGCACGACGGGTTTGCGCGCCGAGGTCTCGCGTACGGTCAGCGACGCGTGGCTGGCCCGCTACCAGCGGTTCGGGGAGCCGGTCCCGGAGAGCCTGACGGTGCTGACCGGCGGCCCCTCGGTCTGGTTCGCCACCGTGTGGGAGGAGTCCGACGCGACGGGCGACCCGGGGGACGTACGGGGCCCCGGCACGGCCGGCGGGGGCGAGGCCGTGGCGATCGGTCGGTGTGTCGTGGACGGCCGCTGGGCCGGGTTCACCGCCGTCGAGGTCGCGCCGTCGCACCGTCGCCGGGGCCTGGCCAGCGCGGTGATGGCGGCCCTGTCCCGCGCGGCGCTCGCCGAGGGCGCGTCGGCGGCCTACCTTCAGGTCGAGGCCGACAACGCGCGGGCTCACGCGCTCTACGACGGCCTCGGCTTCCGCGTCCACCACCCCTACCACTACTTCCGCGCGCCACGGGGCGACGCCCGCTGAGCGGGTACTCGACACGGCCCGGCAGGGTACGAGGCACACATGTACGACACGACGGACCGACGGCGACGCTTCGCCGATGAGGCGCGGGAAGAGCGCCCTGACCTGGCCTTGCTGTGCCTGCTGGTCGGCGCGGAGGCCCACCCGGAACTGGGTGAGGCGGGCGTCGACGCGGCCCAGATCGAGCTCGACCGACTGGCCGGGCTGCTGCCCTTCGCGCCGGGCGACCCGGACGCGTGGGCCAGCGCGACCGCCGCCCTGCTGGGCGAGCGGTGTGGTTTCCACGGCACCCCGGCCGACTACCGGCGCCTGGAGTCCTCGCTGCTGCACGAGGTGCTGCGGCGCCGGCGGGGTCTGCCCATCCTGCTGTCCGTGGTGTGGCTGGAAGTGGCCCGTCGCGCGGGCGCGCCGGTGTACGGGGTGGCGCTGCCGGGCCACTTCGTCATCGGGTTCGGCGATCCGAGCGGGCGGCACGCGCTGGTGGACCCGTTCGACGGCGGGCGCCCGCTGACGGAGGAGGACGCGGCGCTGCTGGTGGCGGGCGCCACGGGTACGCCGCTGTCCCCGGCCCTGCTCGCGCCCGCCGAGCCGCTGGAGATCCTGCTGCGGGTGCTGAACAACATCCGTGCCTGGGCCGCCGCCCGCCCCGAGCGCACCGACGTCCAGCTCTGGGCGGTCGAGCTGTCCCTCCTGCTGCCCAGCCACCCGGCGCGGCTGCGGTACGAACGGGCCCAGCTCCTCGTCCAGCGCGGCGACTTCCGGGGCGGCGCCGCGCAGATGGAGGAGTACGCGGACGTCATCGCGGCGATGGAGCCGAGCTCGGCCGAGACCGTGCGCCGAGAGGCCCGCGCGGCCCGCGCCCTCCTCAACTAGCCGCCCCGGCCCGGCCCGACCGCCGCGCCTCGGCCTACGCCGGCGACCCCGTGTCGGGTCGCCGGCCGGCCCTCGTGAGGTCGCCGGGCGAGCGTCGGGCCCCCTGTCTCAGCCGCCCAGGGTCGCGTGGGGGATCTGGACCACGCGCTCCAGCGGCGTCTTGGCGGTCAGGGCCTTGCCCAGCACGCTCGCCACGTCCGTCGGGCTGACGGGGGTCTTGGTGCCGTCGCCGCGCTCGACGAGCACGCCCTCGAAGGTGCTGCCGTACAGCTCCTTTATGGCGTCCAGGTCGTAGTGCTCGACCAGCTTGCCGTCCACCACGTTCATGGACAGGATGCGCGGCAGCGAGCGGTCGGGGCCGAAGTCGATGCCCCGGCCGGCCGCCTGAACGGTGATCAGGCCCGACATCGCCGGCTCGGCGAACTGCTCCATCTTGCGGTCGACCTCGGCGTTGGAGATCTTGGGCTGCCTGGTCGCGCTCGGCAGCGCCACCGCCCGGTTCTCCCCGCTCTCGGCCCGCTCCCGGTACGCCTGGGCCACCGCGTCGACCGACCGGTCGGCGTCCAGCGACTTGCCGGCCTTGCCGTAGACGGGCACCGCGCGGCCGGGCTCGAAGGTGATGTTGCCCTCGCGTGCCGTCCCGGAGCCCTCGCCCGCGAGTCGCCCGAGCGCGTCCCGCAGCTTCTCCTCGTCCACCTTGACCTTGGCGTCGGCCTCCCGGGTGCCGCCGAAGAGGGAGCCGATGACGGTGACCGGGTTGTAGTCGCGCCCGGCGGTCGCGCGCACGGTGGCCTCGGTGTCGATCGACAGGCCCGCCACGGACGGCTTGAGCTCCAGTTGCTCGCCGTCGACGGAGACCTTGATCGGCGCGGTGGTGCGGTTGCCGAGCTGGGAGTCCAGCTTCCTGACCGCCTCCTCCTTCGAGGTGCCGCCGATGTCGATGCCGAGCACGGTGGTGCCGTTGGGTACGTCCGCGTGGCCGAGCACCAGCCCCGCCCCGTACGCCACACACACCACGCCGACGATGCCCACGCCCGCCATGACGAGCTTGGACCGCCCCTTCTTCTTCTTGGCCTTGCCGCCGCCACCGCTGGGCGCGGGCGCGGCCGGCTTCGGGCTCTCCCCGCCGGGGGGCGCGGGCGGCTTGGCCGCACCACCAGGCGTCGCGGGCACGCCGCTGACCAGGGTGTTCCCCGAGGCTGGTGGGCCGCTCGGCGGAGCGGTCGCGGCGGGCGGCGGGCTCGGGCGGACGCCGGAGGCCAGCGCGTCCAGCGCCGCCTTGGCCGCGCGCTCGCTCTCGGTCGGCTCGGGCTCGCCGGTGGCCCGGCCACCGGAGGGGCCGCCGCCGCGCGTGGTCG
Organism: Streptomyces sp. NPDC057702; assembly: GCF_042799315.1. NCBI lineage: Bacteria > Bacillati > Actinomycetota > Actinomycetes > Kitasatosporales > Streptomycetaceae > Streptomyces > Streptomyces sp. NPDC057702. Next base: position 70,511 of record NZ_JBHVJC010000029.1, read on the forward strand.
CGCCCGGTCCGCCGGACGCGCCGGCGCCCGGTCCGGGCGGCCCGCCGGGGCCGGCCGGCGGCGTGGACGTGTCCTTCTTCGTCTTCTTGCGGGGCTGCTGCGGCGTCAGCCGCGCCGTGTCGCCGCCGACACCGACGGCGCCGCTCGGGTCGGCCCCGCTCAGATCACCCTGACCGCCGGGCGTGTCGAAGCCACCGATCCCACTGCCACCAGGGCTGTCGAACGGGCTGCCGGGCCCGTCGAAGGAGCCGCCGGGCGTGTCGAAGGGCGCGGCCGGCGCGCCGGGGGCCGCGCCGCCCACCCAGGGGCTGGCGAAACCCTCGGCCGGCGTGTCCGTACGCACCGGCCAGTCGTCGTACTCCAGACCCCGGGTCGGGACGGAGAGCGGCGGGTAGTCCGTGCCCGGCTCGTCCGGCGCCGCGCCGCCCGTCCCGGGCCCGGAGCCGGGGAAGCCGGCCAGCGGGTCGGTGAGCGGATCCGGCGGCGGGTCGGCGAGGGGGGCGGGCAGGGGGTCGGTGAGCGGATCGCTCAGGGGGCCGGGCAGCGGGTCGGTCAGCGGGTCGCCCTGACCGGCGCCCGACTGGCCGCCCAGGCTCGCGCCGTGCTGGCCGTCGGCGTAGTCCGGGTAGTACGGCTGGCCGCCGCTCGGGCCGGGCTGGCCGGCGCTCGGGCCGGGCTGGCCGGCGCCGAAGGGGTCCTGCCCCACGGGAGCCGCCCCGCCGAAGTCGAGCGGGTCGGCGTAGCCGTTCTGACCGCCGTAGCCCTGGCCGGACGCGCCGTCCGGGGCGGGGCGCTCCGGGTAGCCGTCGGTGTACGGGTCGTCGCCGGACAGGCCGTCCGCGCCGAAGGCCGGGAAGGGCTGCGTGGTCTCCTGGGTGGTCTCCGGCGCGGGGGCGCTCGGGGGCGTGGGAGCGGCCGGCGCGGGGGCCGCCGCCTGCGGGGCCTGCGTCGCCTTCGGCTTCCGGGGGGCGAACCAGTCGCTGGTCCGCTCGCTCGGCTTGCGCTCGCCCTCGCCGGCGTCCCCGCTCGGGCCGGAGAGCGTGCCCGAGCCGGAGGCGGTGCCGCCGGACGGCGGCAGGGCGGAGGCGGGCGAAGGGGCCGCACCGGACGCGGACCCGGCCGCGCCGCGTGCCGGGCCGCCCGGCCGTGAGCCGTCCTTGCCGCCCGCCGCGCCGCCCGACCGCTGTCCGCCACGGGGGGACGCGCCCGCCGGGCCGGCGGCCGAGCCACCGGAGCCCGCGCCCGTCGCGTCGTCGTCACCGACCGGCTTGCGCACCACGACCGGGGGGATCGGCCGCGAACCGGGGATGTTGATCCGGATCCGCGTGGTCAGCGTGGTCTCGGTCTTCGGCTCCTCCGGCACGCGCGGGGCCCGGGGGGCGTCCGCGGTGGCGTTGTCGTACGGGGCCTCCTGGGTCGGGTGCGGCGACGGATACTGGCGCGATCCGTACGGCGGGGTACCCGAGGGGTACGCGGTGTCGCCGCGCCCCTGGGGCCCGGAGGACGAACTGTCAGATTCACGGCTCAAAGCAGGTTCTCCCAGTTAGCTCCGCCGCCCCCCATCTCGCGCTGGGGTTCCCCATGCCGTAGGCCAGGGCAGGCTCGGCGGCGCGCACCACCATACTGGGCACGGCCGACCGGCACTTGTCGGCCGCCGTTTCCCCACTCCCAGCGGGTACCCGGCGCCGCGTCCCGTGCCATCCGGACGTCACGCCCAAATGGTGACGTCATTTCCCAAGTCGGTTCGCCGGGGCCGGCGGTTGCGGAAGCTTGGGCACCGTGGCGCACATCACACCCGCGAACATCCCGCCCAGCAGGAAGAGATACGAGCCGACGCCCGAGCCGAAGACGAAGTCGCCCTCGGGTCGCGTGGCGGTCAGGAACAGCACCACCATCAGCCAGCCGCCGGCGGGTGACCAGGCGCCGGCGCGCGCGCCGGTGGCATACAGACCGCCGTAACACAGCGCGGTCAGCCCGAGCAGTGCCAGCAGCAACCCACCCGGGAACCACGCCGATTGGACCAGCGCGCCGGCCACGCCGACGACCGCGCCGACCACCACGAGCACGGCGTACACGCCGATCCGCAGCGGGCTGAGCGGCTTGGCCAGCCACGCGCCGCCACCGCTGGTCCCGCCGCCCGCGCTCGCCCCGGCGCCGGAGCCCGGCCGCGCCCCGGCGCCGCTGCGCGCCGGCGTACGACCGCCCGCGCCGGCCGCCTTGGCCGCACCGGCGCCCGACCTCGTGCCCGTGCCCTTGGCCGCGCTCGCGTCGGCGCCCGGTGTCGCGCCCGTGGCCGCCCTGTCCCGGGGGGCGTTCGCGCCGGCGGTCGCGCCCTTGCCGGCGCCCGCGTTCGCACTCATGTGGCCACCCCCGCGAACAGGTCGTCCTCGCGGCCCGGCCAGGGTGTGGCCTCGGGTGCGGTCGGCCCTCTGTCGCCCCGCACCAGGCGGTAGTACTCCGTCGTGAGCAGGGGCTGGCCCAGCCCGTTGGACAGGGCGAAGAAGTCGCCGCTCACGGTGATCTGCGTGGCGTGCGCCCGCATCGCCGCGACCTTCGCCGGCGCGTGTGCCGTTCCGTCAACCACCGTCGTCACCTCGTCGTCCTCGACCACACCCGGTACGTCGACCAGCGACGCGGTACCGGTGAAGGGTCCGCCGTCCGCGCCGTCGGCCAGCTTCCGCGCGCGGGCCAGTCCGGATTCGGCCACCGAGCGCGGGACACAGTTCCAGTAGACCTTCTCGATCGCGTACGCGTCACCCAGGTCGCGGCGGAAGCCCCGTTCCGCCGCGAGCTCGGCCGCGCGGACCGCGACCCGGTGCGCCTTGACGTGGTCGGGGTGACCGTAGCCGCCGTGCGGGTCGTAGGTGACCAGCACCTGTGGCCTGATCTCGCGGATGACCTCGACGAGGTACGCCGCCGCCTCGTCGGTGTCGGCCTGCCAGAAGGCGCCGGCCTCGCGGTTCTGCGGCGCGCCCATCATTCCCGAGTCGCGGTAGCGGCCCGCGCCGCCGAGCTGCCGGTGGTCGTCGACACCGAGCGCGGCCATCGCCTCGGTCAGCTCGCCGGCCCGGTGGGCGCCGAGCGCGGCACGGCGTCTGGCCTCCCGGGTCGCCGGGGACGTCGCCCCCGGGGGCGACGTCGGCCGCTCGTACTCCGTGTCACCCGGCGGGGTGGTGGGCGCCGGGGCGGCGAGGTGGGCCAGATCGGCGGGGATCACCTCGCCCTCCTCGCCGAGGGTGCAGGTCACCAGGGTGACGTGCGCGCCCGCTGACGCGTACGCGGCCATGGTGGCGCCGTTGTTGATCGACTCGTCGTCCGGGTGCGCGTGCACCAGGAGCAGACGACGAGCGGGAAGGACGGTCATGGGAACAGCCTACGAGTCCGCCTCGCCCCACGGGCCCCGGGCGGCTACCGGTCGGCGGCCCCGGCCGCCCCGCCCGCGTTCGCGCCCGCGCCGGGTGCGGTCGGGGCCACCACGGGCGGGCCGGCGCGGGATCGGGCGCGGGGGCCGGGCCCTCGCGGGGCCGGGTGGCGCGGGCGACGGGGAGGGCCGCTAGAACTTGATGTCGCCGATGACGTCGGCGACGTTGGTCCCGAGGTCGTCGATGGTGGGAGCCATGTTCGAGCCGGCCAGATAGAAGCCCAGCATCACGCAGACCACCGCGTGCCCCGCTTTCAGGCCGGATTTCTTCACCAGCAGGACTGTGATGATCGCCAGCAGCAGCACCGCCGAAATCGAAAGCACCACAGCGGCTCACCTCCAGTTTCATCCGTCAACGACTACTGACCGAAACTCACACCGCGCCCCCCGTCAGGGAATGCGCGGCCGTACACCCCGGCGCGCCCCACGCGATGCCGCGCGCGACCCGCCGAACACCCGTCCCTCGTCCACCTCGTGTACGCCAACCGCAGCAGGAGCTACCCAGCTCGCCCCGCGTTCATCCACGCCACCACCACACCGCACGCTCCGGCGCCCCGCGCGGGAGCCGCCGGCACGCTGTCCGCACGGGCCACGGCAACGCCTGCGCCCGTGAGCCGACTTGAGTTCTACCCACCATGCGCACGGGATCATAACTTTCCGTCCCCTCGCGCGACGCGGTGTACGGGGGCATGACAGGGGCGCATGCTTGTTCGCATGTGCCACCGAACCGGTTCCCGGCGGCGGCACCGACCCGACCGGCCCCCTCCGCCCGGCGGCCAGGGCCCGGCACCACCGCCGCCCCACCGGGCACCCCGCCCCGGCCCCGGCCCGACCGGCGGTACGCCACCCTGCGCACCCCGGCGCGCGGCGCTGGCCCGACCCGCGTCCGGGCGCCCGGGCCGGGCCGTGGCCCGCGCGCGATCCGGGCGCGGGGGCGGCCCGTAGGCTCGGCCTCATGACCGGACAGCTCTCGTTTCCTCGGCAACACGCGCGTACGCAGCGCTTCACCCTCGGAGCGCCGCGCGCCTTCAGCGTGTCCCCGGACGGCGCACGCGTCGTCTTCCTGCGCTCGCGGCACGGCACCGACCGGGCCAACCTGCTCTGGGTCCTGGATGTCGCGCGGGGCCGCGAGTACCCGGCCGCCGACCCGGCCGCGCTGCTCGGCGGCGCGGGCGAGGAGCTGTCGGCGGAGGAGCGGGCCCGGCGTGAGCGCAGCCGCGAGGGCGCGGCCGGGGTGGTCGGCTACGCGACCGACGGCGCCGTCGAGTTGGCCGCCTTCGCCCTGTCGGGCCGGCTGTTCGTCGCGGAGCTGCGCGCGGGCACCACCCAGGAGCTGTCGCTCACGGCGGGGCACGGTCCGGTGGTGGACCCGCGCCCCTCGCCCGACGGGCGGCACGTGGCCTACGTGGCCGGCGGCGCGCTGCGGGTCGTGGACAGCGCGGGCACGGGCGACCGGGCGGTGGCCGAACCGGAGGGCGCGGACATCACCTACGGTCTCGCCGAGTTCATCGCCGCCGAGGAGATGGACCGCTCCCGGGGCTTCTGGTGGTCGCCGAACAGTGACGCGCTGCTGGTCGCGCGGGTGGACGAGAGTCCCGTACAGCGCTGGTGGATCGCCGACCCGGCCAACCCGGACCGGGAGCCGACCGAGGTCGCCTACCCGGCGGCCGGGACGCCCAACGCCGTGGTGACGCTCGTGCTGGTCGGGCTCGACGGCACGCGGACCGAGGTGACCTGGGACCACGCGCGCTTCCCGTACCTGGCGCGGGTGCACTGGTCGGCCGACGGGCCGCCGCTGCTGCTCGTCCAGGCCCGTGACCAGCGCACCCAGCGCTATCTGACGGTCGACCCGGCCACCGGCGCGACCCGCACCGTGCACGCGGACGAGGACGACGCCTGGCTCGACCTCTTCCCCGGGGTGCCCGCGTGGACGCCGGACGGGCAGCTCGTGCGGATCGCCGACGAGGCCGGCGCGCGCGTGCTCATGGTCGGTGACCAGCGCCTGACCTCGGACACCCTCCAGGTCAGGGCCGTGCTCGACATCGGCGAGCGGGACGTCCTGTTCTCCGCCGCGCCCGGCGCGGGCGGCGGGCTGCCGTCGGTGCCCGGCGAGATCGGTGTCTACCGGGCGTGGTTCCGCGCCGGCGGCCAGGAGCCCGGCGACGCCGGCCCGCGGCCGGGTGTGCCCGGCGGCTGGGAGCCGGTCGCCCTGTCCGCCGAGCCGGCGGTGAGCTCCGCGGTGCGCGGCGGCGACGTCCTGGTGTTGCCCTCGCTGGGGTTGGCCGAGCCGGGCGTGCGGGTCGCGGTCGTCCGGGCCGACGACGAGCGCGGCCCCGCCGAGTGGGAGCGGCTGGCCGAGATCGCCAACCACGCGGAGCGTCCGACCCTGACCGCCGCCCCGCGGCTGGTCTTCGCGGGCGAGCGCGACATCCCGTGCGCGGTGCTGCTGCCCACCGGTTACGCCACCGGCGACGGCCCGCTGCCGGTCCTGATGGACCCGTACGGCGGCCCGCACGGGCAGCGGGTACTCGCGGCGCACAACGCGTACCTGACCTCGCAGTGGTTCGCCGACCAGGGCTTCGCGGTGATCGTCGCCGACGGGCGGGGCACCCCCGGGCGCTCCCCCGGCTGGGAGAAGGCGATCCGGCACGAGGTGGCGGCGGTGACCTTGCAGGACCAGGTGGACGCGCTGCACGGGCTCGCCGACCGGTTCCCGCTCGACCTCGGGCGGGTCGCCATCCGTGGCTGGTCCTACGGCGGGCTGCTGGCCGGCCTCGCCGGGCTGCGCCGCCCGGACGTCTTCCACGCGGCGGTCGTCGGCGCCCCGGTCACCGACCAGCGGTTGTACGACACCCACTACACCGAGCGCTACCTGGGCCACCCGGACGAGCAGCCGGCGGTGTACGCGCGCAACTCGCTGGTCACCGACGAGGGGTTGGTCCAGGCGGCGGAGCCGGCCCGGCCGATGATGATCATCCACGGGCTCGCGGACGACAACGTGGTGGTGGCCCACACCCTCCGACTGTCCTCGGCCCTGCTCGCGGCCGGCCGCCCGCACGAGGTGGTCCCGCTGTCCGGCGTGACCCACATGACGCCCCAGGAACAGGTGGCGGAGAACCTGCTGCTCCTCCAGGTGGACTTCCTGCGCCGCTCGCTGGGCCTGTCCGGCGGCGACGAGACCGCCTAGCCGCCTGACGCGCCGTCCGAGTCACCCCGCGCGCGGCGCCCGCCCGCCTGTCACGGATGAGACCGGCTGTCACCTGGCGGAATCGTCGGGGGGCTGGGGCGGGCGGGGCTCGCGCTGGCGACCGCCCGCCCCGCATCGCGCCCGCCCGGCCGCCGCGAGGGCGAGCGGCGCGGCCGGGCGCGGCGCGGACGGCTGACGGGTGGGTAGCCGGGCACGGCGCGGCGCGACTGGCGGGTGGGTGGCCGTCGGGTGATCCGGACGGGTGGTGGTGGGCGGCTCCCAGGGCCCGGCTACCGGAGCCCGCCCACCGCGAGCCGGGCTCACGCACCGCGTGCCGGACCGCACCCGACGAGCGCCACGCCCGGCCGCCCGGCCGGATGAGGTCGGCGGTGGCCCGGCGGAACGCGGCTCGCCTACCAGCCGGGCGGGTTCGGCGGGGGGTTGGGCGGCGGCGGGGGGACGGGCGGGGACTGGCTCGGCGGGGGTGGCGGGCCGTATCCGCCGCCCTGGGCGCCGGGGTGGCCGCCCCCGTACGGATCGCCGCCGTACGGACCCCCCGGGTGGCCGCTGCCGCCGCCGTACGGGCCACCCCCCTGATAGCCGCCCTGGTACCCGCCGCCTCGCGGGTCACCCCGCTGGCCGCTGCCCGACGGGTAGCCACGGGGCGAGTGGCCGGGGCCGTAGCCGTCGGGGGTGGCGTAGCCGCCGGGGGGTGGGTCCCAGGGAGCCGGCGGGCCCGCGACGTGCTCGGGGCCGGGGGTGGCCAGCGCGAGCAGGGCCACCAGGCCGGCGAGGACCTGCGCGAAGGCCGAGTAGATGGCCAGCTTGCCGTTGGTGGGCACGTCGTCCAGGTGGTCGAGGAGGTCGAGCTTGAAGATGACCGACACGTCGCTGACCGAGTGGGCGACGACCAGGAAGGCGGCGACCAGGCCGAGTGGTCGGACGAAGGGGGCCCGGCGCGGGGTGAGGACGGCGGCCGTGACCGCCAGGAGCGCGATGAACCAGCGTACCCACGCGCCCGGTTGGCCGAGGACCGCCACCAGGTACCGCTCGCCGGTGAGCTGGCGTTCGTAGGCTTCCCAGCCCCACTTCCGCGCGTAGTAGATCTCCCAGGCGATCAGGACGAGGCCGACGCCGCCGAGGAGGGCGCAGGCCGCCCTGGCCCCGCCGGGTGTGGGCTCGGCGTAGCGCGCGGGCGGGGTCGTGCCGTACCGCCGGTCGGGCGCCGGGGCGGGCTGCCGGGAGCGGCTGGCGGCGACGGCCGCGAGCACACCGGCGCTGACCAGCACCGCCGACCAGCAGGTGAGTTGCGCCCGGGTGGCGATGCCGCCGGGGATGCCGTCCATCCAGTCGGAGTGCAGGTTCCACAGGCTGGGCAGGCGCAGCACGATGGTGGTCACGGCGACGGTGACCAGGGCGCTGCCCGCGACCGCCGAGCGCGTCACGATCAGGCCGGTCACGACGTAGAGGACGAGCAGGACCAGGTCGTAGTACGAGGAGGTGACCACGCCGTCGCTGTAGCGGTGGTAGCTCAGGCCGGCCCAGTTCCACCACAGGTACGAGGTCTCGTCGACCTGGTCGAGGTCCCGGATGATCCAGGCCAGTGAGATGGCCGCGAAGACGGCGCAGTACAGCGCGCCGAAGATCCGCAGCTCGCGCCCGATGGTTGGTCGTTCGCTCATGCTGGCCGCCCCCTGACTGCCCGCCGACGCGGGCCCCCCGCCCGGCACCCCAGGTCTACCCAGGGTGCGCGCGCTCCAGTACGCCGGCGGCCGGTCGGCCGGAATTCCCGGCGGCCCCGCGCGGCCGGCCGCATTCCCTCCCCCACGCCCCCGTGGGCGGGCTTCGTGCCCTGCCCCGGGCGGGTATCGCGCGCACGCGTGGCCGCCGACAATTGACCGCCTCGGGGGCGGGAGATCCCGTGGCCCGTTCCCGCCACGCCCGCGCCCCGCCGCCTTTGCGTGAGCGCGGTAAGCACTGCGAAGCGTGCGCGTATCGGCGGGCCCGCGTGACCAACAGGGCGTGCGCCGAGCGTGGTTGATGGGCTTTCGGAGACGTATGCCGCTCTTCTCCGTGACCTGTCAAGCACGCGCCCACCTCGATTGGCACAACCTTCGCTCAAGAAGGGGGCGGGCGGGTGGTATCCGTTTGACGCCCCCTTGACCGAGCTGGGAATTCATTGCGACAGTCCCGCTCATCCGACGACGTTTTCCCCGACGTCCGCGGTCAGTCCACGAGCACGGCACGTCCAGTGAGAAGTGCGAGGGCGCTACGTGATGACGAGTCGATCCAAGGCCGCGGGCGCGGGCGCCACACCCGCCGCGAGCGGCACGCCACCGAGCCCCCAACATGGCTTGCCAGCAGGCGCGTTGGGCGTAGCGAAAGAGCTGGTCGGGCGCTCGCCCCGGGAGTTGGCGTGGCGGCGGTTCCGACGTGACCGGGCCGGGGTGGTCGCCGCCTGTGTGGTGGTGTTCTTCTTCGCCGTCGCGCTGCTGGCGCCGGTGATCGCGTGGTGGTACGGAAAGGACGCCTACACCACCTACGGGCTGGACCGGCCGGAACTCCTGGACCCGGTGACCGGCTATCCGATGAAACCCAACGGCGGTATCGACGGCGAGTTCTGGTTCGGAATCGAGCCCAAACTCGGCCGCGACGTCCTCATGCAGCTCGTGTACGGCATTCGCACCTCGCTGCTCATCGGTCTCGCCGCCACCGTGCTCTCCACGCTCACCGGCATCGTCATCGGGGTGGCGGCCGGATATCTGGGTGGGCGGACCGACTACTTCCTGGGCCGGCTCATCGATCTGCTGCTCTCCTTTCCGCAGCAGTTGTTCTTCGTGGCGTTCATGCCGGTGGTCACCGCCCTTTTCGTCAGCCCGGAGAAGGAAACACCTACCTATCTCCGGGTGACGGCGCTGGTTCTCGTGCTGTGGCTGCTGGGTTGGATGCAGTTGGCGCGGCTGTTGCGCGGGCAGGTGCTCTCGCTGCGCGAGCGGGAGTTCGTCGAGGCGGCGCGGGTGACGGGCGCCTCGCCGTGGCGGATCATCCGCAGGGAGCTGCTGCCCAACCTGGGCACGCCGATCCTCGTGCAGTCCACGCTGATGCTCCCGATGTTCGTGACCGCCGAGGCCGGGCTGTCCTTCCTCGGTGTCGGGGTGGTGGAGCCGACCCCGGACTGGGGCCGGATGTTCGCCAAGGGGGCCGAGGTCTACGAGGGCGACATCACCTACATGTTCTTCCCCGGCATCGCGATGGTGGTCTTCGTGGTGGCGTTCAACCTGCTCGGGGACTCGGTGCGGGACGCCCTGGACCCCAGGACCGCCCGCTGACCCCGGCCGGGCCCGACCCGGCTCCCCCGGCCGGTTCCCGACCGGCCACCGTTCAGCAGTGTTCCCTCCGACGAGGCAGGTGGATGCGCAGCCATGACGGTCAACCGCACATCGAAGGTCAGAACCCGTGTCATCGCGCTGACCGCCGGGGCCCTGGTGCTCGCGGCGTGCAGCGAGGGCGGCGGGTCCGGCGAGGACCGCTCCAAGGAGCCGACGATGGCGGCCCAGGGCATCACCCTGGGCACCGCGGCCGACTCCACCGGCCCCGCGAAGGAGGTCCCCGGCGCGAGGAAGGGCGGCACGGTCCAGGTCCTCCAGCGCGACGCGTACGAGTACCTGGACCCCGGGCAGATCTACGTCAGCGACGAGCTGATCATGCAGACCGTCTACAACCGCACGCTGACCAGCTACCAGGTGGACGACGCGACGGGCAGAACCAAGCTGGTCGGCGATCTGGCCACCGACATCGGCCGCTCCTCGGACGGCGGACGGACCTGGACGTACACGCTCAAGGACGGGCTGAAGTTCGAGGACGGGAGCCCGATCACCTCACGCGAGGTACGGCACTCGATCGAGCGGCTGTACGCGAGGTTCCTCACCAACGGGCCCACCTACCTCCAGCAGTGGCTCTCCGGCGAGGGGCAGACCTTCCGCGAGGCGCTGCCGGACGGCCCGTACGGCGGCGACCACCTGCCCGCCTCCGTGCTGGACACCCCGGACGCGAAGACGATCGTCTTCCACTTCGACCAGCCGCGCGCCGAGGTGCCGTTCGCGGTGGCCATGCCGAACATCGGGGCGGTGCCACCGGGCAAGGACGGGAAGGAGCGGTACAACAAGGCGCCGGTGGCCTCCGGCCCGTACCGCGTCGCCGACTTCAAGCCGGGCAAGGGGATCACCTTCGTCCGCAACCCGCACTGGGACCCGAGGACCGACCCGATCCGCCACCAGTACGTGGATCGCTTCGAGGTCTCCTTCGGGCACCAGTGGGCGGACTCCACCCGCCGGCTGCTGGCCGACCAGGGCGCCGACCGCCGCGCCATGACCTGGAACAACGCGGTCGACCCGGCGCAGATCTCCACGGTGCTGAAGAACAAGGAGGCGCTGGCCCGCTCGCTGACCCGCACCCAGCCGTACGTGGACGTGGTCAGCATCAACACCACTCGGGTCACGGACAAGAAGGTCCGCGAGGCGCTGGCCTGGGCGTTCCCCAACGGCCAGTACCTCCAGCAGTACGGCGGGCCCAAGGCCGGCGAGATCGCCGGGTCGCTGGTCGGCCCCACCCTCAAGGGCCACCACCGCGACTTCGACCCCTTCGAGAAGCGCAGGTACCCCGGCGGCAACATCAAGAAGGCGAGGCAACTGCTGAAGGAGGCGGGCAAGGAGGGCTATCCGATCGTCTACGCGTACGGAAACGACAAGCCCGCGCAGGACGCGTCCGTCGTGGTCGAACGGGCGCTGGAGGCGGCCGGTTTCCGGGTCGAGAAGAAGGAGCTGGATCGGGGCACGTACTACACGCAGATCGGCCGGCTGGACAACACCTACGACCTGTACCGGTCCTCGTGGGGCGCCGACTGGCCCTCGGGTTCGACGGTCGTCCCGCCGGTCTACGGTGGCAGGAACGTCTACGACGACTCGCCGAACTACTCCCATCTGAAGTCCCCCGCGATCGACAGGGAGATCGAGCGGATCGGGCGGATCGAGGACGTCGAGCGCGCCGCTCCCGAGTGGGCCAGGCTGGGCGAGCGCGTGCTGACCGAGGAGGTCCCGCAGGTCCCGGTCTTCTACAACCGGCTGTTCACGCTGTGGGGTTCGGGCGTGGGCGGGGTGAAGTTCCACGAGCCGTACGGCGCCGTCGACCCGACCGCCGTGTTCGTGAAGTGAGCCCGCGCGGCCGGGCGCGCGCCACCGGCGCCCGGCCGCCCCGACCCGGAAGGGCCGCGAGGCCATGCTGAGATTCCTCCTCCGCCGCTCCCTCGGCGCGATCGTGATCCTCCTGCTGATCAGCGCGATCACCTTCTTCCTCTTCTTCGCGCTGCCCGCCGAACCCGCCAAGCTGGCCTGCGGCAAGAACTGCGATCCCGCCTCCATCGCCCTCATCAACGAGAACCTCGGCCTCGACCAGCCCGTCCCCGTCCAGTACTGGGATTTCATGGTCGGCATCGTCGCGGGCCGCGACTTCCCCGTCGGGCACTGCGACGCGCCCTGCTTCGGCTACTCCTTCGTGAACCAGGAGCCCGTCTGGGGCACCATCGTGGACCGCTTCCCCACCACGCTCTCGCTGGCCCTCGGCGCCGCCGTCGTCTTCCTCGTGGTGGGCGTGGGAATCGGCATGATCGCCGCGTGGCGGCGGGGCACCTGGGTCGACAAGCTCTTCAGCTCGCTGTCGCTGCTCGGCCAGTCGCTCCAGGTCTACTTCGTGGGCGTGCTGTGCCTGGCGTGGTTCGTCAGCGGGCTGTCGATCATGGAGCAGCCGGCGTACCACCCGATCACCGACGACCCCACCCGGTGGGCCAGCGGCATGTTGCTGCCCTGGCTCGTGCTGTCGCTGATCTTCATGGCCAACTACAGCCGGATGACCCGCTCGCAGATGGTCGAGCAACTCCAGGAGGACCACGTCCGTACCGCCCGCGCCAAGGGCCTGTCCGGGCGGACGGTCTTCTTCCGGTACGCCTGGCGCGGCGCGATCGCGCCCATCGTGACCATCTTCGGCATGGACCTGGGCTCGCTGCTCGGCGGCGCCATGATCACCGAGTACACGTTCACGCTGCACGGCGTCGGACGGCTGGCGGTGGACTCCGTACGGCTGACCGACCTGCCCATGCTGATGGGCGTGATGCTGGTCAGCTCGGCGGCGATCGTGGTGTTCACCATCGTGGTCGACGCCCTGTACGCCGTCATCGACCCGCGCGTACGCCTGGCCTAGGAGGGCCCGAGCAGATGACCACAGTCAGCCACGACGCCACCGCCACCCCGCCCGGCGCGGGCGGCGGCTATCTGTCCGTACGCGACCTGCGGGTGCGCTTCGCCACCGAGGACGGCACCGTACGGGCCGTGGACGGGCTCTCCTTCGACCTGGAGCGGGGCCGCACGCTGGGCATCGTCGGCGAGTCCGGCTCCGGCAAGTCCGTCACCAACCTCACCGTCCTCGGCCTCCACGACCCGCGGACGACCACCGTGGAGGGCCAGATCGTGCTGGACGGACAGCGGCTGGTCGGCGCCGGCGAGCGCGCGCTGGAACGGCTGCGCGGCAACAAGATGGCGATGATCTTCCAGGACCCGCTGACCGCGCTGTCCCCGTACTACACGGTCGGGCGGCAGATCGCCGAGCCGTACCGCAAGCACACCGGCGCCTCCAAGCGGGCCGCCCGACGGCGGGCCGTCGACATGCTGGCCAAGGTCGGCATCCCGCACGCGGCGCGGCGCGTGGACGACTACCCGCACCAGTTCTCCGGAGGCATGCGCCAACGGGCGATGATCGCCATGGCCCTGATCTGCGATCCCGACCTCCTCATCGCCGACGAGCCGACCACCGCCCTGGACGTCACCGTCCAGGCCCAGATCCTCGACCTGCTCGGCGACCTCCAACGGGAGTTCGGCTCGGCGATCATCCTCATCACCCACGACCTGGGCGTCGTCGCCCACACGGCCGACGACCTGCTGGTGATGTACGCGGGCCGCGCGGTGGAACGCGGCACGGTACGCGAGGTGCTGAGTACTCCCCAACACCCGTACACCTGGGGCTTGTTGGACTCCATGCCGAGCCTGACCGGCCCCGTCGACATCCCCCTGGCCCCCATCCCCGGCACCCCGCCCAGCCTCCTCGCCCCACCCCCCGGCTGCCCCTTCCACCCACGCTGCGCGTACGCCGCCCTGGTCGACGGCGACCGCTGCGCCACCCAGCGCCCGGAGCTGCCCACCGGGGACGGGGCGGCGCCGGCCGGACACGGGGCCGCCTGCCACCTGGGGCCGGAGCGGGCTCTCGCCATCCGGCGAGGGGGGCCTGCGGCCGGCCGGCGGGATGGGCCGGTCGCTCCGCGAGGCGGGCCCCCGGGCCCCGCGTCCCCGGGCCCCGCGTCCCCAGGCCCCGCGTCCCCAGGCCCCGCGTCCCCAGGCCCCGCGTCCCCGGGCCCCGCGTTCCCGGGCGCGGAGGTGCCGGGCCCGGCGGGCGCGGGCCCGGCCGACGGACAGCCGGGCGGCGAACGGCCGAGCGGGGACGCGGGGCGGGGAGGGGACCGATGAGCCACGACGCGGCCCCGGCGCCGGACGCGCGCCCGGCACGAGCCGAGGGGAGCGGGGGCGGCACCGGGTCCGCGTCCGGAGAACCGCTTCTGGTGGCCGAGCGACTGACCAAGCACTTCCCGATCATGGGCGGCTTCCCGTTCCGGCGGAAGGTCGGCGCCGTACAGGCCGTGGACGGCATCGACCTGGCCGTGCACGCGGGCGAGAGCTTCGGCCTGGTCGGCGAGTCCGGGTGCGGCAAGTCCACCACCGGGCGACTGCTGACCCGCCTCCTCGAACCGACCGCCGGCCGGATCAGCTACCGGGGCCAGGACATCACCCACGCGGACCGGCGGGCCCTGCGCCCGATCCGCTCCGAGATTCAGATGATCTTTCAGGACCCGTACTCGTCCCTCAACCCCCGACAGACGGTGGGCGCGATCATCTCCGGCCCCATGGAGGTCAACCGCGTCCGGCCGCGCGGCGGCCGGGAGGCCCGGGTACGCGAACTGCTGGAGACGGTGGGCCTCAGCCCCGAGCACTACAACCGCTTCCCGCACGAGTTCTCCGGCGGCCAACGCCAACGCATCGGCGTGGCCCGCGCGCTGGCGCTGAACCCGCGCCTCATCATCGCCGACGAACCCGTCTCCGCGCTGGATGTCTCCATCCAGGCGCAGGTCATCAACCTGCTGCGCCGCCTGCGCGCCGAACGCGGCATCGCCTTCGTCTTCATCGCCCACGACCTGGCGGTGGTACGGCACTTCTCGCAACGCGTCGCGGTGATGTACCTCGGCAAGATCGTCGAGGTGGGTGACCGCGAGTCGATCTACACCCGCCCCCGCCACCCGTACACCCACGCCCTGCTGTCGGCCGTGCCCGACGCGACCGGACTCCTGTCGGAGGGGGCGGCCCTCGCGGGCCAGGCGGGGGCGGGCCAGGCGGGCGCGGGGCCAGCGGAGACGGGGCCGGCGGAGACGGGGCCGGTGGGGGCGGCCTCCCCGGGCCGGGCGGGAGCGGTCGGCCCGACCGCGACACGTGAAGGCGAGGCGTACGGGGCCGGGCTGGCGGCGGGCGGGCCCGCCGGTGGCCTCGAGAGCGGGGCGCGCCCTGCCGGCGGCGGGCGCATCCGCCTGGCCGGCGACGTGCCCTCCCCCGTCCGCCCCCCGTCCGGCTGCCGCTTCCGCACCCGCTGCTGGAAGGCCCGCGACCGCTGCGCCACGGAGGAACCCCCACTGGTCCACCTCCCGGGCAACGGCCCCGGCCACCTGGTCGCCTGCCACTTCCCGGAGGACCCGACGACCGCCCGCCACGAGGCGGTCATCCTGGACCCGGCGCTACGGGGTTCGTCGGCGACGAAGGAGGCGGGCGGAGACGGCTGAGGGGGCGGGGACGGCTGAGGGGGCGGGCGGTCGTCTCGGGACGCCCCTGATCGACGGCTCCCCCGCCGCCCCGGTCGCTCCGCTCAGTCCTCCCCGGCGGGCCGGGTCGAGCGGTCGGGGTCGCGGAAGCAGCGGGAGTAGACCGCGAAGGAGATCAGTGGCTCGCGGCCCTGGAGTCCCTTCCGCCAGGTGATCTCTGCCTGAGTACGGCTCTTGAGGTGTACGGCGAGGATCTCGGGGTTGCGGTTCTTGCTGGCGTCGGGGCCGTTCTTGACGATTTTCCACCCCCGGTCCGGCAAGCCTTTCGCGAGGTTGTCCATGGCGCTTTCCAGAACCTTGTTGTCGACGCCGTAGAACGACCAGGGATGGCGGACGCTCCGGTACATCTCGGCGTCGGCGGCGCTCACTCGGCACGGCCCCGCCATCGGACCGGGCTTCGTCACCTCTCCCTTGGCCTGGAGCACGTCGAGGAGTTCGCCGGAGAGGGCCGCGATCTCCTGCTCCACCTCGTCGCCGTACCGGTCCTTCGGCTGGTAGTCCAAGTCGCTCGCCTCGTCTCGTGCGTGGGTGCATCCCGTGGGCATCAGAAGCGCCAGGCAGAGAGCGAGCCCCCACCGCAGACGCTCGCGACGGCGCCGCCTCACCAGCGCGCTTCCCGCTTCAACTCAACGTCCTCGTAGCTTCCGACAATGACATTCGCCTGGTTCTTGAGACTGATCGAGGGCGTACCGTCCACCGTGTCCCAGAACGCTCCGTGCCCGGCGGCGTCACTGGCCATGATGTTGGCTCCGAACTCGGGGTCGGTGGGAATGACGCTGTCTTCGCCCAGGCCCACGTATCTGCCGCCCTCGCGCACCCACCGGTCGTCGCCCGCCCCTCCCATGGCCCACATGTGCCCCGACTCGATACCGAGGTCGGCCGCGTGCCTGGCCTGCATGCCAGGGCTGCCGATGGCCATGACGTCATCGACCGGCAGCGGGTCGCTGAGGGACATGGGCCGGTAGTCGCTGGTGTGCTTCGCGGTGTCGCCGATGAGGGTGCTGCCATAGCTGTGCCCGATCAGGGTCGTGTGGGCGCTGTCGCCGGTGGCGACCTGATGAGCCGCTTCACTCCCGTCGAGAAAGCTACGCAGATGCGGCGCGCCACGGGCCGCGTAGTCGTCGGACATCGCCTCGGGGAGGAGGTCTCCCTCCACGATAGGTTTCGCGGAGCGCGGGGCGTCGTAGTCGAACCAGGTGATGACCGAGACCGACTGCTTCGGCGTCAGGCTGGAGCTCTCCTGCCACAACGCCTCCCCCTTCGACGTCTCGTCCTCGATGCCCTCCAGGGTCGTCTTCGTGCCGGGCACGTAGATCGCGATGTGGTCGGCCGTGTCCGGGTTCCCGTTGGCGATGATGACGCGGCCGTCCTTGTTGGCCTCCGCGTCGAATCCGAGCAGGTACGCCTCGGGTAGTTGATTCTGGCCCACCCGGTCGAATCGGCTCTGGATGGTGGCCATTCCGTCCAGGCGGCCCTTCAGGTGTTCGTACCGCTTCTCGTATTTCCTGTTCCAGGCTTCCCGCTCGTCTCCCCCGGCCGGGCGGGGCGGAATTCCGTACAGCTCCGACTCGTACCGGCCGCGCGTCTCGGCCAGCACCGCGCGGTTGGCCTCGTCACGGACTTCGGCCGGCAGGCCGTCCAGGGCTCCCACGCTGGCGGGGTGCAGGGCGACGTAGGCCGCCTGCTCGTCGCGTGACAGGCCCTTCCACCAGTCGGCGTTCCCCTCCGGGTCGCCGTTGCTGGGCGGGGCGTCGATCGTCTGGAGGTAGTCCGTGGCCGCGCGCTGGGCGCCCGCGCGGTCCCGCCCGGTGTCGGCCCAGTCCGCGTGCGAGACGTGCAGGTCGTCGTCCGCCGCGAGCCGCCTGATCTGGGGAGCCCAGCGTTCGTCCGCCTCGGTGGCCTCGGCGATCGCCCGCGCGATGCGGTCGGCGTACTCCTGGGCGCGACCGTAGTACGGGTTCGGATGCTGGTTGGCCGCCTGGTCGCGCAGGGCGTTGGCGACGTCGCTCGCCTCTCCCGCCGGGTCGATGGGCTTCGACGGGCCGCCTCCCAGGGCGCTGCCGCGCACCGTGCCGCCCGCCGGGGTCTGGCCGTCCACCGCGTCGCCGCCCGGCGGGTAGCGCACGGAGCCGTCGGGGTTGACCGTGCACCCGTCGGCCCGGGCTGTCTCGACGGCCGCCGCCAGCTTCCGCTGCGCCACCCGCAGTTCGCCGGCGAGCGTGGTCAGAGCGGTGGTCAGCACGCCGCACTCGACCTGCGCGTACTGGAAGTTCTCGGACAGCTTCCGGAGTTGGCGTACCGCCGCCTCCACGGCCTCGCCACCGAGCGCGGTCCGCATGGCGAGGGGGATCTGACCGTTCAGGGCGTCCTTGGCGGCGCTGGCCATGTCGCGGCTGGCCCGGTAGCCGTCTGCCGCGTCCTCGAAGTCCGCCGGGCGCAGGGTCCGCAGTGCCGTGAAGTCCATGGGGCGCGCCTCACCGCTCCCGGCCCCGGCCGCCCACGGCCGGGGTGTCCGCGTACGGGCCGTCCATCGCGTCGAACGCGCCCTGGGTGGCCCGGTCGTTGGCGTGCTGGGTGGCGCCGGCCTTCCTGAGCCGAGTCCGCACAGCCTCGCAGCGCTCGCCCACGGCTTTCAGGTACCACTGCCAGGAGGCGTACGCCTCACTCTGGGCCCGCGCGCTCGCCACCCCCCGCGCGGCGGCGCGCCGCACACCGGCCTGCCCGTGCTCCAACGCCGTCAGGGCCTTGGTGACGTTGGCCCGCAGGGCTTCGACACTCCCACCCGCCGCGTTCCAGGCGGCCTGGTCGGACCGCACGCCGCCCTCACCGCCACCCCACTCGTCCGGGGCTCTGGTCCCGGCCGGCCGCGTACCCGCCGTATCCGCCGACGCTCCCTGCCGGAGCCTGGCCCACTCCTCGTCGAACGTGCCCACCGCTACGCCCCCACCCTCGGTAGTCCTGCCGTAACAGCGGTCATCCTACGGACGGTGTCCGCGCCGTGCGTATGAGTAGTCGTACTCACTCGGGCTCCCGGAGGGGTCGGCCCAAGTGGAGCCACGCCAACGCCCTCGCGTCGCCCGACCTGACCCGGTCCGGGGGCAGCCGTCGGATGGTTCCCGCTCGATCGCGGGACTTGACCTCAATCGTGGTTGAGGTTGGAGGCTGGCGCCATGACCACCACCGACACCGGCCTCCAGCCGGTCGCACTGCCCACCCCCGACCGACCGGACGCGGGTCTCATCCTGGCCTCCGTCTGGCGCACCGAGGGGCCCGACCACCAGCGAAGGGTGATGTCCGGCGTCATGGACGCCTGGGAGGTGGCCCAGCTGCCGGCCGCGTACCTCGCGCGGCACTGCCTGGCCGGATCCGACGGCCGGACCATCCTCAACTTCGCCCAGTGGACGGATCCTGACGCGCACCTGGCCTTCGCGGCCGACCCTCGCAACCAGCAGACTCTCGGCAGCGCCATCCAGGCGCTCTACTCGGCCGACCCACCGGGCCGTTACGCGCCCTACCGCTTCACGGGGCGGCACGATGGAGCCGTCCGCTACTTCACCGCGACGCGGCACGCCACCGAGGACGCCGATACGGCCCGGTCGCTCGCCGACGAGTTGGCCGAACGCTCCTCGGCCGCATTGGGCCAGTCCTTCTACGTCGGCGAGGACGGACGGCAGCTCCTGGCGCTCGCGGGATTCGAGATCGAACCCGCCGGCGCCAGCCTCTGGTTCCGCCCGTTCCGCGGGCTGACGCGGTCGCCACGCTAGGGGCCCCCTCCCGCGTCGCGGCCGTCGGCTCACCACGACCACTTCAAGATCAGCTACTCGGACAGGGCCCGGGTGGCGAGGGGCGTCCGGACCCGCTGACGGACGGGGCTGGCGGCTCGGCGCGGTGTGACCCCGGGTCGGCGTGCCGACGTTCACGGGCTCCGACAGCGCGAGAGCCCCCGACCGGTCTGGTCGGGGGCTCTGATCGAGCGGTGGCGGGTGGTGACGGCCTACGCGTCGAAGTCGCCGCCCTTGACGCCCGCCACGAACGCGCGCCACGCGGACGACTCGAAGGCCAGGGCCGGCCCGTTGGGGTCCTTGCTGTCGCGGACGGGGACGACACCGGTCACGGTCGCGCGTCCGGGAGCCCACTCGACGCACTCGCCACCGTTGGACTGGCTGTAGCTGGACTTGATCCACGTCTCGGTCATCGCTGAGCACCTTTCGGGATCTGGTCGATCGACCCTGCGGCACCGCTAGAACAGCGCGCAGCCCTACGCACCGAACTCACCGGCTTTGACGCTCAGGACGAACACGCGCCACGTCGACACGTCAAAGCTCAAGGCCGGGCCCTGCGGATCCTTGCTGTCGCGCACGGGGACGACACCGGTCACGGTCGCGTACCCGGGAGCCCACTCGATGCATTCGCCACCGTTGGACGCACTGTAGCTGGACTTGATCCACGTCTCGGTCATACGTCGCAGCCCTTCTGAGTCACATAGGTCAACTCACCCGTTGGAGAGGCGAGTCGCAAAGCATCCGAACTGGATCACACGCGGACGACGCTGTGTGATCTCGACGTCATTCGCCCCAACCAGGATGTACCCCGGACGAGCCGACCCGTACCTGTACGGGCGGACCCCGCCAGGGTCACAACGGTGCGCACGACTGTCGCCGTCGCGGACGCCTCGCACCGCCGACACGGAAACCCCCGACCGGTCTGGTCGGGGGCTCCATGTCGAGCGGTGGTCGGTGGTGACGGTCTACGCGTCGAAGTCGCCGCCCTTGACGCCCGCCACGAACGCGCGCCACGCGGACGACTCGAAGGCCAGGGCCGGCCCGTTGGGGTCCTTGCTGTCGCGCACGGGGACGACACTCGGCACACCGACGCCGACCTCAACGCAGTCACCGTTGCTCGCGCCGCTGTAACTGGACTTCCGCCAGCTCACCGCGCGCAGGTCTTCATCCTTCATCGCCGAACTCCTCCGCTACTCGCTCAAGCATGACAAGAGACTGTTCTGCTGACAGAGCGTCCCCCAAGGCCAGAGCATATGCGGCCTGGCAGTCATCGACCATGACTGGCTCGTCCAGCAACCGACCTGTTCGCAGGCCCTCGACGTACGCGACTCCAGGATCGTCCGGGAAATCCATGAGGACCAGCATGCTTTCAAGCAGCGCATGCGCGCCGCGGTCGAAAGAAAGAACGTGGACCCGAACGCGTCCGCGCCGACCTAGGCCCGAAATGTGCCTGAGCTGTTCCGCCATAACGGACCCTCCCCCCACTCGTCGACGGATTACGGCCTCATCCAGGAGAGCCCACACAACTGGCCCATCCGGCCCACTGATCAGGTTGGCGCGCTTTATCCGATCGTCCACAAGCTGTTCGATCTCGTGGTCGTCAGGGTTAACGCGTCCTGCGCGAAACACCGCGCGGGCATACTTCGGTGTTTGGAGTAGTCCTGGCACTAGCGTCACGCCGTGCAGCCTGATAGTGCTCGCCTCAACTTCCAGCTCAGCCGCCGCGTTGAAGTGGTCCGCGAAGCGTGCCTCAACCAGATCACGACGCATCCGAAAGAAGAGCCCGTCAGTCTCCAGCACCTCATCAAGGCGTCTCGCATCAACCGCACGCGGGCGCCGTCGCCCCGCCTCCCAATGGGCAACCATCTGCGGCGAGATGAGGAGACGTCCCGCCAACCTTTCCTGCGTGAACCCTTTCGCCTCACGACGTCGCGCCAACTCCCTGCCCTAGAACTCCTGCGGAGACAGCCCGTCATCGGCCGCCGCCGCCGTCGCTGAGCTCACGCGAACCCCTCTCTACAACGCCTCTTGGAGAGCCAAACCTCCTCGTAACAGCAGAAGATACGGGCAACGCTGTAGGCGAACGATCACAACCGGTGATCGCTAGCTCAGCAGGGAATCCGACCTTGGAACACACGATGTTTTTGCGGGTCTACCAGGCGCGCGCCGGGGAGGAGCCGGCTGTCGACGGGAGGGCGTCCGTCGTCACCGTGGACTCCGCAGCCGTCTTTCGCGATGACTTCGCCATCGCGGCGACCGCCGCCTGGCCCCCGTGCCGCTGTCCCCTCCACCGCGCGGAAGCGACCGCCCACCGCGAGGGGACAGCCTCGTGATCCGGCCCCGCGCCTGGCGGCCCCGCAGCGCCCCCCGCTGCGAGGTCTGTCGCGATCTCATG
This sequence comes from Streptomyces sp. NPDC057702, assembly GCF_042799315.1. NCBI lineage: Bacteria > Bacillati > Actinomycetota > Actinomycetes > Kitasatosporales > Streptomycetaceae > Streptomyces > Streptomyces sp. NPDC057702. Next base: position 92,261 of record NZ_JBHVJC010000029.1, read on the forward strand.
ACCCGACGGCAGCGGGCCCGCGCCCGTCGGGACGATGACGCATACGTCGAGGCGAGTACCGAACTCGACAAGCACGTCAGGGAGCGTCACGCACCCCGCCGGCGCCCGGACGGTGCGGCATGACCGATGCACTGCTGACGCCCCGGCAGACGTGGGTGCACCTGCTCGTGTGGTGTCCGGCACAGACGTCACACACCCCCGACCCCGACCTGTGGTGGCCACGCGTCCTCCAGGTCACGCGCGGCGAGGAAGCGGGGCCGCCCGGGGTCGTACTCCGGCCCGGAGAGCCGATCCAGCGCGCGGCCGAACGGGTCGCCGGCGCGCTGGGCATCACGCTCCCGCCCCCGCCACTGCGACTGCTCGCCGTGGACCAGCAACCCGCCGAGGCCGGCCAGCTCGAAGAGCTCGGGCTCGTACTCGACGGCGGCTGTCTCGCCGCCGACGCCCTGCCCCCCTGCGCCTGCGGCGGCCATAACGGCAGCGACCGCGCCGGCCACCATGAGCTGACGTGGACCCCCGTGGGCGAACTCGGCCGCGTGACGCTGATCCAGGCGCTGCGCACCCTCCTGCTGGAACTCCAACCCACCCTCCTGTGGCAGGGGCTCCCCGTCCCCCGAGGACACGCCGGGTCCGCCCGGTGAGCCATGACCGCACCGTTGAAGTGCCTTACCCACAAGGTGAGTTGCCTATGAGCCACACCGACCTCGCACACACCGTGACCAACCAGTCAGCGAAAGGCGCCGGCACGTGAGCACATCGACTCAGCTCCGTGAGAGCTTGGTGGACAAACTCGCCGAGGAGGGCACCCTCACGAAGCCCGAGTGGCGCCGTGCGGCCAGGGCGGTGCCACGCGAGTTGTTCGCGGGGGCCTACTTCAGGCCGGTGGCGGGCACCGTGCCGACCCGCTACCGGCCCGTCCGCGAGGGCGATTCCGGTTGGCTGGAAGGGATCTACTCCGACGAGACGCTGATCACCCAACTCGACGGTCGGAGCCGACCCGACGACGTGACCGAGGAAGCGGTGACCGGTTCCCCGTCCTCGTCGTCCACGCTGCCGTCGCTGGTTCTGCGCATGTGGCAGCGACTCGACGTCGAAGCAGGTCAGCGAGTGCTGGAGATCGGCACCGGAACCGGGTACTCGACCGCCCTCGGCGCGCATTGCCTGGGGGACGCCAGCCTGACCAGCGTCGAGTACGACCCGGCGGTCGGGGCGGCTGCCGCCACGGCTCTCAAGGCGGCCGGCTTCGCGCCCCGGCTGGTCGTCGGCGACGGGCTACGCGGCGACCCGGGCGGGGGCCCGTACGACCGACTGATCGCCACGTGCTCGGTCCGGTACGTCCCGCTCCCGTGGCTGCACCAGGTGCGACCGGGCGGAAAGATCCTGGCCACCCTGTCCGGGTGGAGCTACGCCAACGCCCTCGCACTGCTGGAGGTGACCGGGCCCGGGGTGGCCACGGGGCGGTTCCTGCCGGGCTACACCAGCTTTATGATCGCCCGGCCGCACGACCGCCCACCCCGCCCGGCTCTGGCCCTGCTGCCCGGAGACGAGCGGACCAGCCGGATCGACCCCGCGAAGCTCGACGACTGGACGGGCGGTTGGGTGGCACAACTGGCGGCGCCCTCGGCCGAACGCATGGGGGTGGGCGCCGAACAGATCCTCTGGGACGTGTCCACCGGCTCACAGGCCCGGACCACCCCCCGCCCCGACGGCGGCTGGACCGTCGTACAGCGCGGTCCCGTCCGCTTGTGGGACCAGGTGGAACGCGCCGTACAGCACTGGCAGACCGCCGGCGAGCCACACCAGGAGCGGTTCGGCATCACGGTCTCGGCCGCCGGCCAACGGGTGTGGCTCGGCGCGGAGACCGGCCCCGGATGGGACCTGCCAATCTGACCCGACATGATCGGGAGGCATCCTGTGACGCGCCGGCGGATAGCGGGCCCAGCGTGAGACAAGGCGCCCCGACCGTCTGGTCGAGGCGCCTTGTCCTGCCCGCGATGCGCGATGGCCAGGCACAGAAGTCGCCCGTCCTGACGCACACGACAGACGCGCAGCCCAGGCGGTCGGCTTCGAAGGTGCGGGCCGTCCTCATGGCGGGTGCGGCCGGGCGGGCCGGCAGCGGATCGCGGCGGCGGATTGATGGTGTCGCGTCGGGGACTTGCTAGGTTCGGGCGTATGCCGCCGCGTTCGGTTGATCTGCGGGAAGAGCCGGTGGAAGCCGTGTTGGACCGTGTCGAGCGGTCGCTGGGGACGGGCCTGGACCGCGAGAACGTGGTCCGTAAGCGCCGGTCGGTGGGGGCTCGCACGGAGCGCGGTACGTGGGTGCGGGTGGAACGGCGCGGGCTCGACCGGGTCGGTGCCCAGGGAGGGGACGGTGTCGCTTCGGCGGAGGCCCTGTCCGGGATCGCGAAGCCCGCCTGGTTCGCCGGTGTCGCGTGGCGGGACGAGGTGGAACCGGTGGTGTGGCGTGCCGACGAGACGGAACTGCTGCCGGCGCCGCCGGCTGGCAGCGCCGTGGTGGCGAAGGCGCCGCGGCTGCCCGAGGCGTGGTGGGTCGCGATGGGCGCCTCCCTGGACGCCCTCGCCGCCCAGCGCACCCACCGGATCGCGACGCCCGACACACAGACCCTCACGCGGGAACTCGTCACGCGAACGATCCACGGCCTCTTCCCCGGTGTTGACACGGCCCTGGGTGAGTGGCACCCGGCCCACGCCGATTTCAACTGGGCGAACGTGACGGCGCCGACGTTCCGCGTGTTCGACTGGGAGGACTGGGGCATGGCTCCCCGGGGTCTGGACGCGGCGACTCTGTGGGGCGCGTCCCTCGCCGTCCCCGCCCTCGCCGACCGCGTCCGCCGCGAGCGGCGTGACGATCTGGAGAGCCGGGACGGCCGCCTGATGACACTGTTCGTCGCCGCGAAGATCCTCGGCCCCCACGCCGACCCGACCGACCCTCGGCTCGGACCCGCCAAGGAGGCAGCGGAGCGAGTGGTGGGCGAGTTCCGGACCCGCTGACGGACGGGGCTGGCGGCTCGGCGTGGTGGGGCCCCGGGTCGGCGTGCCGGCGTTCACGGGCTCCGACAGCGCGAGAGCCCCCGACCGGTCTGGCCGGGGGCTCCATGTCGAGCGGTGGTGGGTGGTGACGGTCTACGCGTCGAAGTCGCCGCCCTTGACGCCCGCCACGAACGCGCGCCACGCGGACGACTCGAAGGCCAGGGCGGGCCCGTTGGGGTCCTTGCTGTCGCGGGCGGGGACGACACTCGGCACACCGACGCCGACCTCAACGCAGTCACCGTTGCTCGCGCCGCTGTGCGTGGACTTGATCCAGACTTCGGTCATCGCTGAGCACCTTTCGGGATCTGGTCGATCGAGTCTGCGGCACCGCCACAACAGCGCGCAGTCCTGCGCCCCGAAGTCGCCCGCCTTGACGCCCGCCACGAACGCGCGCCACGCGGACGACTCGAAGGCCAGAGCGGGCCCGTTGGGGTCCTTGCTGTCGCGGACGGGGACGACACCGGTCGAGGCCACGCGCCCGGGGGCCCACTCGACGCACTGCCCCTCGCCCGCGCTGCGACTGGACTTGATCCACTCATCGGTCATGAGCCGCCGCCCTTCGGAGGTCGAGGCGTTCAACTCTGCCGCGCAGAAGGGCGGTTAGTCCACACGGAGTCGGGTGGGTCGGCTCATCGGGCCGCCTCGGCGCGTCGGAGCGCGTCCCGGTGTTCCCGCGTCCACGGGGCGTCCCGCAGTTCGGGGGGAAGTCCTTCGAGTCCCGCTGTGATGTGGTCCGCCGCGTCGGCGTAACGGCCAAGCCCCAGGTTCGCGATGCCCATGTTCAGCCGGTTGAACTCGGGGGTGAGCCAGTAGGCCGTTTCGGGCGGGGCGAGAGCGGCGGCGGCGTCCGTCAGTCGTTCCGCGTTCTCGACCATGCGTAGCGCGTCGTCGCGCCGGCCCAGTTCCGCCATTCCGGCGGCGGCCTGCAACATGTCCCCGAGCCGCTGGGCGGGATGCGCGCCCGGTGTGCATGCCGCGGCCTCGTACCAGCGGGCTACGCCGTCGGGCCTGCCCTGCTGGCGAGCCAGGTAGCCCTTGAAGTTGAGGGCCTGGGCGGCGAGGGTTCCGTCGTGGATTTCATCGGCCAACTCCACTGCCTGGTCGAGTAGCTGGACCGCGTGTGCGTCCTGGCGGTCCTGGGCGAGCAGCCAACCGCCGAACTGGGCGAACTCCGACGCCACCGCCGCCAACCGGTCGCGGTGGGGGCCCCGCGCGCCCTTCAGGAGCCGGGTCACGGCCCGCGCTTGCACCAGGGTCGCCGGAATGATCGACCTGGCCGGCGCCGTGTCGTCGAGCCGTCGGTAGGCGGCGAGCACGTCGGCGAGCGCGCTCACCGTTCCGGCGTCCAGCCGTGAGGGGTTCGCGACACCGTGGGATGTCCGTGCGTCGCTGTCGGGGTCCGGCAGCGCGTCCGCCAGCGCTCCGCCGGCTCCCAGGAGTTCGTCCAGGGAAGCTGCCAGCCCGCGCGACGCTCTTTGCTTCCCGTTCAGGACGCGGGACAGATAGGCGGGGTCGTAGTGGGTCGCACGCGCGGCGGCCCGTGTCGAGTAGTCGCTCTCGTGGAGAAGACGGCGGGCAAGATCGGCGAAGTCGTCACGCATCGCGCCTCATCGGGCAGTGGGTTGACCGGTGGTTCAAGAGTAGTCACCCTCGGTCAACCCCCATGGGAGTGTCTGCAGGGAGAACCACGGGCAGAGTGGGCGGTGGGACGTGAGCACACCAAATCGTGTGCGCGTATCACCGCTCCAGCCAGCCAAGAGCCGCGCGGCCGGCCAACGGTCGAACCGGCGAACCGCACACCGCGCGAAGGGAGCCAGCCGTGACCCACGACACCTCACACCACCGTGGCGGCGACGGAGGCGACGGCCTGCCGGGGCAGCCCTGGCCCGGCCCGCCCGCCCCGCCCACGCCGGACGGCGGACCGGGCGTCCCCAACCCTCTGAAGAAGTAGGCGGGCGCCCCGTGACCGCCCACATCCACCGCGAGCGCCCCGACCACACCGAACTCGGCCGCCTCCTCGCCGCCGGGGGCGCCCTCCCCCCGGAGTGGGCCGGGGCCTTCGCGGCCGTGCCCCGGGCGGGGTTTCTGCCTGAGGTGATGTGGCCGTTCGACATGGCGGCGGGGACGAGCGTCGCCGTGTCGCGGGGGGACGATCCGGACGGCTGGTGGGCGTACGCGGACGCCGACGTTCCCGTGGTCACCCAGTGGGATGACGGGGCGCACAGTGGTCGGGAGCCCGGGCGGGTGTCCACGTCGTCGGCGTCGATGCCGAGTGTGGTGTTCGGGATGCTGCGGGACCTGGACGTGCGCCCGGGGCATCGGGTGTTGGAGGTCGGCACCGGGACCGGGTGGAACGCGGCGCTGCTCGCCCATCGGGTCGGGGCGGGCAACGTCGTGAGCGTCGAGGTGGACGAGGCGGTCGCCGAGCGGGCGCGCGGGGCGCTGGAACGGTTCGGGACCGGGGTGCGGGTGGTGCGCGGCGACGGGTACGCGGGGTGGGCCGAGGGCGCTCCGTACGACCGGGTCGTGGTGACCGCCGGAGTGCGGCACGTGCCGTTCGCCTGGGTGGCGCAGACCCGGCCGGGTGGGGTGGTCGTCGTCCCCTGGGGAACGCACTACGGCAACGGTGACGGGGTCGCCCGCCTCGTCGTCGCGCGGGACGGGCGCAGCGCGGCGGGGGCCTTCACCGGGCCCGTGGAGTTCATGAAGCTGCGGGCGCAGCGGCTGCCGGCGGTCGTCCACGGCGACTACGTGAGGGGCGGGCCGGCGGACCGGGACACCTCGGTCACGGAGGTGCCGGAACACGCGGTGGTCGGGGGGCGGTTCGACGCCCGGGGGTTCGCCGTCGGGTTGCGGGTGCGGCACTGTCACCGGGTCGTCGCGGAGCGGCGGGGCGGGGCGCGGCCGGTGTGGTTCTACGGGCTCACCGACCGCTCGTGGGCGTGCGTGCTGTTCCGGGACGGCGCGGACACGCGCGTGTGGCAGTCCGGGCCGCGTCGGCTGTGGGACGAGGTCGAGGCCGCCTACCGGTGGTGGGAGGGCGCGGGCGGGCCGGGGTACGAGCGGTTCGGGCTCACCGTGTCGGCGCAGGGACAGTTCGCGTGGCTGGACACCCCGGAGCGGGCCTGGCCCCTCTGAGGCGGGCGGCGTCCGTCACACCCGCGTGGACCCGGTACCCGGCTCGGGCGGCTGCGGCCCGGACTCGCCCGGGCCCGACCCCGAACCCGGTCCCGATGCCGGCGGCCTGCCCCCGGGCTCTCCCACCCCATCCGCGCCCGCGTCCGGCTCCGGGCCCGACTCCGACCCGGGCCCGGATGCCGCGCCGGGCTCGGGCGGCGGGGGCCCCGACGCGAGCGCCGGCCCCTCCCCCGGCTCGGACGGCTGCGGCCCCGCTCCTTCCCCACCCGGCCCCGGCCGGCCCGCCTCGGACCCACCCTTCTCCGACCCACCCGCCTCAGCGGACCCCGCCTCGGACCCACCCTCCCCCGACGCACCCGCGTCAGCGGACCCCGCCTCCCCGGACGCGCCCGCGTCAGCGGACCCACCCTCCCCCGACGCACCCGCCTCAGCGGACCCCGCCGGCCGCGTGGGCCCCACGTTCGGGACCACGTCCCGCTCCTCCGCGAAGTGGCAGGCCGAGTCGTGAGCGACGGGGCCGGGGACGTCGCGGTACACGGCGGGGACGGCGAGGAGGGGCACTTCCAGGGCGCAGCGTTCTTGCGCCTTCCAGCAGCGGGTGCGGAAGCGGCAGCCGGAGGGCGGGTTGGCGGGCGAGGGGACGTCGCCGGCCAGGAGGATGCGGGTGCGGTGTTCGCGGGCCTCGGGGTTGGGGACGGGGACGGCGGAGAGCAGGGCCTGGGTGTACGGGTGGGTGGGGTGGTCGTAGATCTCGGTCTCGGTGCCCACCTCGACCAGGCGGCCCAGGTACATGACGGCGACCCGGTCGGAGATGTGGCGGACCACCGACAGGTCGTGCGCGATGAAGACGTAGCTGAGGTCGAACTCCTGCTGGAGCTTCTCCAGCAGGTTGACGACCTGGGCCTGGACGGAGACGTCCAGGGCGGAGACGGGTTCGTCGGCGACGATGATCTCGGGGCGCAGGGCGAGGCCGCGGGCGATGCCGATGCGCTGGCGCTGGCCGCCGGAGAACTGGTGCGGGTAGCGGTTGATGTACTCCGGGTTGAGACCGACGACGTCCAGCAACTCCCGGACCTTGCGCCGGCGTTCGCCCTTGGGCGCGACCTCGGGGTGGATGTCGTACGGTTCGCCGATGATGTCGCCGACGGTCATGCGCGGGTTGAGCGAGGTGTAGGGGTCCTGGAAGACCATCTGGATGTTGCGGCGTACGGCCTTCAGGGCGCGGCCGGAGAGGCGGCTGATGTCCTCGCCCCGGTAGAAGATCTTTCCCCGGGTGGGGCGTTCGAGGTGGACCAGGAGTTTGGCGACGGTGGACTTGCCGCAGCCGGACTCGCCGACGATGCCCAGCGTCTCGCCGGGGGCCAGGTCGAAGCTGACGCCGTCCACCGCCTTGACCGCGCCGACCTGCCGCTTGATGACGATGCCCTGGGTGAGCGGGTAGTGCTTGACCAGGTCGCGTACCTCCAGGATCGGCTCACTCGTCATTGAGGGTCTCCTCCCAGAAGTGGCAGGCGCTGGTCCGGCTGACCGCGCCGGCGCCTCCCGCGTCGGCCACGCTGTCCGGGTCGCCCACCTCGTACAGCGGCGGAAGGTCCTGGCGGCAGACGTCGCGGGCGCGCGGGCAGCGCGGGTGGAAGGGGCAGCCGGCGGGGATGCGCGTGAGGTTGGGCGGCAGGCCCTTGATCGCGTACAGCTCCTGGCCGCGCTGGTCCACGCGCGGGATGGAGTCGAGCAGGCCACGGGTGTACGGGTGGGCCGGGGCGCGGTAGAGGTCGTGCACCGGCGCGGTCTCCACGATGCGGCCGGCGTACATCACCGCGATGGTGTCGGCGACGTCGGCGACCACGCCCAGGTCGTGGGTGATGAGGATCAGGCCCATGTCCAGCTCGCGGCGCAGTTCGGCCAGCAGCTCCATGACCTGGGCCTGGACGGTGACGTCCAGGGCGGTGGTGGGCTCGTCGGCGATGATCAGCGCGGGTTCCAGGGCCATCGCCATGGCGATCATGATGCGTTGGCGCATGCCGCCGGAGAACTGGTGCGGGTAGTCGCCCACGCGCTGGGCGGCGGCCGGGATGCGGACCCGGTCCATCAGCTCGACGGCCCGCCGCCGGGCCTCCTTGCGGGAGGTGCCACGGTGCACCTCGAACATCTCGCCGAGCTGGGCGCCGACCGAGACGACCGGGTTCAGCGCGGACAGCGCGTCCTGGAAGATCATCGCCATCCGCGCGCCGCGCACCTTGCGTCGCTCGTCGCGGCCCAGGGTGAGCAGGTCGCGCCCCTGGAAGAGGACCTGGCCGGCGGTGACGTAACCCGGTGGCGAGTCGAGGATGCCCATGATGGCCTGGGCGGTGACCGACTTGCCCGAGCCGGACTCGCCGAGGACGGCCAGCGTCTCGCCGGCGCGCACGCGGTAGCTGACGCCGTTGACGGCCTTGGCGACGCCGTCCCGCAACCGGAACTCGACGTGCAGGTCGCGCACGTCGAGCAGTGGCTCGTCGGGCGCGGCGGCGGTGGGCTGGGGGCTGGGCTCGTTGACGACGGTCACCTGCGGGCTCCTCAGCGCAGCTTGGGGTCGAGGGCGTCGCGCACCGCGTCGCCGAGCATGATGAACGCCAGCACCGTGACGCTGAGCGCGCCGGCCGGCCACAGCAGCATGTGCGGGGCGTTGCGGATGTGCGTGGAGGCGGCGGAGATGTCGATGCCCCAGGAGACGGTGGGCGGTTTGAGGCCCACGCCGAGGTAGGACAGCGTGGCTTCCAGGGAGATGTAGGTGCCCAGCGCGATGGTGGCCACGACGATGACCGGGGCCACCGCGTTGGGCGCGATGTGGCGCAGCAGCAGTCGGCCGTTGCCGGCGCCGAGCGCCCGCGCGGCCTGCACGTAGTCGTTCTGTTTGACGGTGACGACCGAGCCGCGCGCGATGCGGGAGATCTGCGGCCAGCCCAGCAGCACGATGAAGCCGACCACCGGCCAGACCGAGCCGCTGGTGATGACGGACAGGAAGACCAGGCCGCCCAGGACGATCGGGATGCCGAAGAAGATGTCGGCGACCCGGGAGAGGATGGCGTCGCCCCAGCCGCCGAAGAAGCCGGCGAGCCCGCCGAGGAGGCTGCCGAGCAGGGCCGCGCCGGCGGTGGCGCACACGCCGACGACGATGGAGGCGCGGGCCCCGTAGACGACGCGGGTGTACAGGTCGCGGCCCTGGACGTCGTAGCCGAAGGGGTGGCCGGGTTCGGAGCCCTGTTGGGCCTTGGCCAGGTCGGCCTTGTACGGGCTGCCGCTGGCGATGAGCGAGGGCCAGATCGCGATGACGATCAGGAACAGGATGATCAGCGCGGAGACGATGAAGACGGGGTTGCGGCGCAGGTCGCGCCAGGCGTCCGACCACAGGCTGCCCACCCTGGTCTCGGGTCCGGGGCCGCCCGGTTCCTGGCCGCCCTCCAGGGACGTGGCCTCGCTGGTGGCCAGGTCGAGGGCGGGGCCGCCGGTGGGGGCGACGGCCGTGTGCGGGTCGGGCGGCAGGCCACGGGCGCCCGGCCCGTGCGGGGGTTCAGGCATAGCGAATCCTCGGGTCGAGCACGGCGTAGAGGAGGTCGACGAGCAGGTTGGCGACCAGGAACACCAGCACCAGGACGGTGACGAAGCCGACCACGGTGGGCGAGTTCTGGCGCAGCACGCCCTGGTAGAGCTGGTAGCCGACGCCGTGGATGTTGAAGATCCGCTCGGTGACCAGGGCGCCGCCCATCAGTCCCCCGATGTCGGTGCCGATGAAGGTGACCACCGGGATCAGCGAGTTACGCAGCAGGTGCCGGGTGATGACGCGGTGTCGGGGCAGGCCCTTGGCCAGCGCGGTGCGGACGTAGTCGGCGCGGACGTTCTCGGCGATCGAGGTGCGGGTGAGGCGGGTGACGTAGGCCAGGGAGACCAGGCCGACGACGACGCCGGGCAGCAGGAGTTCGTTCAGGGGCGCGTCCGGCGAGACGGTGGGGCTGACGGTGTTCCACTTGATGCCGCACAGGTACTGGAGGACGTAGCCGCTGACGAACGTCGGGATGGAGATGACGATGAGGGTCAGCAGCAGCACCGTGGTGTCGATGGCGCGGCCCCGGCGCAGTCCGCTGAGGACGCCCAGGGTGATGCCGATGAGGATCTCGAAGGCGATGGCCACCAGCGTCAGGCGGACGGTCACCGGCCAGGCGTCGGCCATCAGCTCGGTGACGGGCTGACCGTTGAAGGCGGTGCCGAAGTCGCCCTGGAAGATCTGCCCCATGTAGTGCAGGTACTGCTTCCACAGGGGTTCGTCCAGGTAGAGGTCCTTGCGGATCTGGGCGGCGGTGGCGGGGTCGGGCGCCCGGTCGCCGAAGAGTGCGGCCACCGGGTCGCCGAGCGCGTACACCATGAAGAAGATCAGGAACGTGCTGCCGATGAACACCGGGATCATCTGGAGCAGCCGCCGGATCACATAGCGTCCCATGGGGGCTCCGGGGGGAGGGGGATGGTGCGGCGGGTGGGCTCGCGGGGGCCGGGCGACGCGGTGGGCGGGCGGGCCCGGCCACCGGAGGCGGGAGCCGGGCGCGCGCCGAACCGCGTGCCGTGGGGGGTCAGTTGACCTTGATCTCGTTGTAGACCGGCACGCTGAAGGCGTTCAGCCGTACGTCGCTGACCCGGTCCGAGTAGCCGGCGTTGCCGTTCTGGTACCAGAGCGGGACGCCGGGCATGTCCTTGGCCAGCACCCGCTCGGCGTCCTGGAAGGTGGCGACGGCCTTGGCACGGTCGGACTCGGCGTTGGCCCGGTCCACCAGGTCGTCGAACTCCTTGCTGCTGTACTCGCCGTCGTTGGAGGAGGCGTTGGTGTAGAACATCGGCTGCAGGAAGTTCTGGATCAGCGGGTAGTCCATCTGCCAGCCGGCGCGGAAGGGGCCGCGCATCTGCCGGTCGGTGATCTTGTTGCGGAAGTCGGCGAAGGTGCCGATGGAGGTGCCGACGCAGGCGTTCTCCTTGTCGAGCGCGTTGTTGATGCTGTTGCACACCGCGTCGACCCAGTCCTTGTGGGAGCCGGTGTCGGCGTTGTACGTGATCGTCATCTTGCCGCCGGGCAGGCCGCCGCCCTCCTCGACGAGCTGCTTGGCCTTCTTCGGGTCGTACGCGCACGCCTCGCCGCACAGACCCGACTTGTAGCCGCCCTCGGCGCCGAGCACCGGCGAGGTCCAGTCGGTGGCCGGGGTGCGCGTCTTCTCGAAGATCCGCTCGGTGATCTGCTTCCTGTCGATGGCCATCGACAGGCCGCGCCGCACCTTCTCCGACCCCTCCTTGTTCCACCGCTTGTCGTACATCGGGAAGGTGAGGGTCTGGATGATGCCGGCCGGCTGGTTGATGTACCGGTCGCCCAGGTCCTGCTTGACGTTCTTGAGCTGCGCGGCGGGGATGTCGTCGGCCAGGTCCAGGTTGCCGCCCTGGAGGTCGGTGTACGCGGTGCCGACGTCGGTGTACACCCGCAGCTCGACGCCGCCGTTGCGGGCCTTGTCGGTGCCGGGGTACTTGTCCCACTTCTTGAGCCGCATCGACGTGCCCTTCTTGTACCGGTCCACGGTGTAGGGGCCGTTGCCGACGGGCTTGCTCACCCAGGCGTCGTGGTCGTCGAAGAACGCGCGGGGCAGCGGGGCGAACGCGGCGTAACCCAGCGTCTCGGGCCAGGTCGAGAACTTCTGCGTGAGCTGGACGGTGAACGTCGACTCGTCCTTGACCTGGAGCCCGGACAGCGTCTTGGCGGTGGCCTTGCCGGAGGTGGGGTGGACCTTGTCGTAGCCCTGGATGTACTCGAAGAAGTAGGCGTTCTTCTGCTTGTTGTCGAGCAGCGCGCCGTAGTTCCACGCGTCCACGAAGGACTTCGCGGTGACCTTCTCGCCGTCGCTGAAGGTCCAGCCCTTCTTGACGGTGACCGTGTAGTTCTGCGCGTCCTTCGTCTCGATCCGCTCGGCCAGCATGTCCTGGGCCTTGCCGGTCTTCGGGTCGTACCGCTTGAGCCCGCGGAAGATCATGTCCAGGACCTTGCCGCCCTGCACCTCGTTGGTGTTCGCGGGCTCCAGCGGGTTCTGCGGGTCCCCCCACGAGGCCCGCACCGTGCCCGAACCGTCGCCGCCCCCACCCCCGCCGTCGCCGCCACCGCCGCCACAACCGGCCGCCACCAACGCGCCGACCAGCCCACAGACGACCCACCTGGCGCGCCTGACTCCGCGCATGGCGTCCTCCTCAAGGTCCCGAAGCACACTTAGGCCCCGATATCACCCCGCCCCGCGACGCCCCGCACGCTGGGCGCGGCTGTCCGGGTCGCGGGGATAGGCCGAGCGGGGGGCGCGCTGCCGCGCGGGACGTGGGTACGGGGTGAGCTTTCCCCTCGCGCCGGGGTGGGCTTCTTGTTGGGCCGGAGCGGCCCCACCTCGCGCCGGGGTGGGCTTCTCCTCTTGGGCTGGGATGGGCTTTCCCCTCGCGCCGGGGTGGGCTTCTTGTTGGGCCGGAGCGGCCCCACCTCGCGCCGGGGTGGGCTTCTCCTCTTGGGCTGGGGCGGGCTTTCCCCTCGCGCCGGGGTGGGCCTCTTGTTGGGCCGGAGCCGCCCCACCTCGCGCCGGGGTGGGCTTCTCCTCTTGGGCTGGGATGGGCTTCCCCCTCGCGCCGGGATGGGCCTCTTGTTGGGCCGGAGCCGCCCCACCTCGCGCCGGGGTGGGCTCCGCTGGGTGGGGTGGCGCTGCCGTGCGCGTGTGCGGGGTGTGCTGGCCGCGCGGGCGTGGCTGGCGGAGCGGCGCCGTCCCGGACCGGGGCGACCCCCGCCACGTGGGGGGCGGGGTGCGCTGGCCGGACGTGCGCGACGGGGTGCCTCCGCGTGGCGGAGTGCGGCGCGAGCCGGTCGCCGTCGTGCGGCGGGTGCTGTGTACCGGGCAGGGCGAGGGTCCTGCGCGTACGGGCGTACAGGGGGTGTGCCGCGCGCGGGGTGCTCGCCCGGAACGGTGGGCGCCGCGTGCCGGGCCGTCGTGCGCGGCCAGCGGGGGCCGGTTCGGGGGTACCGGGCGGCGCGGCGCGAACGGGGGCGCCAGGGTGGTGGGCGCCCCGGCAGGGGGCGTCGGGAGGGCGAGGCGCCATGTCACGGGGCTGCGCCCGGGGGCCACGTCGGCGGGCCCGCGCCGGGGAGCCGCGCCGGCCGCGTCGAGGTCGTCAGGGGGAGGCGGTCGCGTTGGACCGGGGACGTGGGGCGACGGCAGGCACCGGCAGCGCGGGGCGACGGCAGGCACCGGCGGCGGAGAGGTGACAGCGCCCACCGCCGGCGCGGGGTACCGGCAGGCGCGAAGGTGCCGAGTAACCGAAGGTGTGGAGTACCGGCAGGCGCCGGGGGCCGAAAACGCGTGGACGTCCGCGTCGGTATCTCGCTACGCTGCGGCACCATGTCCAGCCCCGAGGCGTCCAGACGCTAGCCACCGGTCCTCCGGTGGCTTTCCGCGTTGCCGTGTCGTAGCCCCGCCCTGACCGGGCTCGGGGCCCGTCGGCCTCCGTGGGCGCGCCGCCCGCCCCGCATCAGCGGGCCGGGGCGCCTCCCGGTACGCCGCCGCGCGCGCAGTGCCGCCATCGGATCGCCGCCGTATGGGTTGTGACCCCCTGCCCGCCCGGCCCGGCCATGTGCCGGGCTCGCGGGGAGGGCTCACGCGCGGTCGCCGCGCACCTCCCGGTCGAACCGGACGAGCCGCACGGCTCGGGCCCGGCCCTGCCGTGACCTACGCCGACCGCCCGCCACGCTGCCCTCGCGCGCAGTGTCTGTCGATGGCGTCGCGCCATCCCCACGCACCGGAGTTCCGCCGTGCCCTTCGCGTTGTACATGCTCTCCCTGGCGGTGTTCGCCCAGGGGACCTCGGAGTTCATGTTGTCCGGCCTGTTGCCGGACATCGCCCGTGACCTCGACATCTCCGTATCGACCGCGTCCACGCTCACCTCCGCGTTCGCCGTGGGGATGATCGTCGGCGCGCCGCTGATGGCCGTGCTCAGCATGCGCTGGCCGCGCCGGCGCGCGCTGTTGACCTTCCTCACCGTGTTCCTGCTGGTGCACGTGGCGGGCGCGCTGACGACGCACTACCCGGTGCTGCTCGCCACCCGCGTCATCGCGGCGCTGGCCAACGCCGGTTTCCTCGCGGTGGCGTTGGCCACCGCAACGGGCATGGCCCCGGCGGGCGCGAAGGGCCGCGCCACCTCCGTTCTGCTCGGCGGCATCACGCTCGCCTGCGTGGCCGGCGTGCCCGGCGGCGCGCTGCTGGGCGCCGCGTGGGGCTGGCGCTCCGCGTTCTGGGCCGTGGCGCTGGTCTCGGTGCCGGCCGTGGTGGCCATCGTGCGCTCCGTACCGGCGGAGGCGGCCCGGCCGGCGGCCACCGTCGGGGCCCGGGGCGAACTGCGGGCCCTGCGGGCGCCCCGGCTCCGGGTGCTGCTGCTGCTCGGCGCGCTCGTCAACGGCGCGACGTTCTGCGCGCTGACCTACCTGGGGCCGCTGACCACGGACGTGAGCGGGCTGGGCGAGGGCTGGGTGCCGGTGCTGCTGGCGCTGTTCGGCGTGGGTTCCTTCCTCGGCGTGACGGTCAGCGGCCGACTGGCCGACAGCCGGCCGCTGGCCCTGCTGCTGACGGGCGGCGCGGCCCTGCTCGCCGGCTGGGTCGCCTTCGCGCTCACGGCCGGGCACCCGACGGCCACCGTCGTGTTCGTCCTGGTCCAGGCCGTGTTGTCGTTCGCGGTCGGCTCCACGTTGATCGCGCGGGCACTGTACGCGGCGACCGCCGCGCCCACCCTGGGCGGCGGCTTCGCCACGGCGGCGTTCAACGTGGGCGCGGCCCTCGGCCCCGCGATCGGCGCCCTGTCCATCAGCGCCGGCCTCGGCTACCGCTCCCCGCTGTGGGTCAGCGCCCTGCTGGTCGCCCTCGCGTACGTCGCGGCGGGCGCGGCGTACGCACTGGGCGCCCTGCCCCGGCGCTCCGCGCCCGACCCCGCCACGGAGGAGGGGGCCGACACAACCGCCGCATAGCGCACCTCGGTTGTCGGATGCGGCCCGCCGGAGGCCTTGCCGGCGGGCGGTCGGGACTGGCGGACGGTCGGGACTGGCGGGGCGCCCGCCCCGGCGGCCCACACCGGGGCGGGCGCCCCGCCGGATCACCGGCGGGACGGGGCTCAGGAGTCCCCGTCGCCCCCGCTCGGCTGCGGGTCGCGGGGCGCCTCCGGCGGCATGGGCCCGCCGTCGTGCTTCCCGCCGTCGTCCTGGGCGACCGCCCGCAGGTCCCTGGGGAGCCGGAAGGGGACTCCGCGCCACCCCTGTGCGTCGGGTGTGCGCGTCTCGTACGTGTCGACAGCCGGAACGCTCATCCACCCACCTCCTCTTTCCGCGCGTGACCATGCCGCCGTACGTCGCCGACACGGTCGGTGAGGCCACGGAGGGACTCCCCCGTGGCGGACTCCGCCCCGGCGCGCGACCTGTCCGGGGCCACTGTCGGAGCGGGTGTCGTATCGCCCCCCGAAAAGCCGGACGCCACTGTCCGGATCGATGCGGGCATATGGCGGAAGGGCGAATGCCGACGAGATGAGTCCGGCATGCGAAACGCACCGCACATGCCCTCGGGCGGTCGACATGAGTAAATCGTCGAGCATTCGGGCTTCGGTCTCTACCCTGTTTCCCGTTCCCTCAAGAACTCGTCGCGAATACCGGATACGAGTGCCCGCATCTCCGCCCCGACGACGGCGGCATTCTCGAAACTGTCGAACTTCCGTGCGTAGAGCTCCACGTCCGCGGACTCGGTAGTCGTCACCTCCGCATGCGGAATCTCCACGATGACCAGGCTGGTGTCGAAAACGACGAACGACGAGCTGGGCAGGTCCGTCATGGGCGCCGCCAGAGGGACGACCCCGAAACTGAAGTTGGGCATACGCGACACGCTCACGAGTCTGTCAAGCTGCGCGGCCAGCATGGGTGGTGGCACGAGCCGCCATCTGAGCACCGATTCGGTGACCACGAAGCGAAACGTGCGATCGGCGTCGTAGAGCACCTCCTGCCGAAGGAGTCGGGCGCCCATCATCTTTTCCAGAGTTCCCGGCGTATATCCATGCCGACCAAGAACGGCCCGCGCGTACTCCGGTGTCTGGAGCAGGCCGGGAACACAGGCGGGTTGGAAAAGGCGTACGAGACTGGTCTGAGCCTCTATAGCCCTGATCTCGCCCTGGTGTTTGTGAAGCCCTGCGCGGCGGTATATGCGCCACGCTGTGGCCTCCGTGGCCGCCTTTCGCGCCACCTCAGCGAGTCTGGCCTTGACCTCGTCGGAGACTTCCAGGGCCGTGAGGATGCGCTCCACATCCATGAGGCTCGGCGCGAGAACTTCGTTCTCGATCTTGCTGAGCTTGCTGGGAGACATGACGGCGCTACGGGCCACTGTTTTGGCCTGCTTCCCACTGGCCTCACGGAGATCCCGTAGCGCACGACCGATACTGAACCCGTTCACGTCGGCTGGTGCCGCTCCCACCAGTCGCGGAACGGCACAGCATGACGCATGGCCGTATCCCGGAGGTCCAGCCACTCCTGGGCCTGCTCCTCGGCGACGAGTTCGGCGCCGAGGAACGCACCGCCCGGGCCATATTGCATGGTCACCACGGTTCGCTCGTCGAAGGCCCAGAAATCCGGGACGCCCACCAGCGGATTCGGTGTGTCGGTCGCGTCCAGGACAAAGAACTCCTCACCGGCCTCCTGGTTCCGCACATATCCCCACCCCAGTTCGAAACGCAGATAGTCAGTGAGCGGGCGGACCAGGATATGTACCCGATACATACGCTTACCACCTCGCGTGGCGTCCCGCACGGTCGCGACCCACCCGGCCGTTTTGTACTCCACTGGCTGCGGGTCGCCCGCGAGAAATGCGCGATAGGCGTCAACCCCACCCGACTTGCTGTAGTCGTCCAGAGTTTCCAGCCGAAAGGCTTCCCGTTCGAATTCCTCGAAGAGTTTCCCGAACGCGTCAGGCGAGATGTTCACGAGCCACCCTCAAGAGCAATGACATGGGAATGCGCACGACAGTCTCGTTGTCGGGTAACCGCATGGTGGCGAGCGCATCCACATCGTCCACCTTGAAGCCCTGCACGAGGACGTTCTCCGATTGCGCTATTGCCCACACTGTCGGGCAGGGCCCCTCGTCGCACTCACTGGCGAGTTGCGTGATCATCACCGGCCGCCCCCTGTCGGTTTGGCATCTCGTGCGATCCTCGCAACCCGACAACTGCATCGCAAGGCGCCTCAGTTGAGGGAACGGGAAACCTGTGAACCAGCTCGTCAACGGCTTCGCACACCTGTTGAGGAGCTACCCTCGCCGCCGCACGCCAGGCCCGGCCCCCGGTGCCGCTCGCGGCGCGGGTGGGGGCGGGTCCGTGACATCGGGGGGGGTACGGCTCGGTCGGCAAGGAGTTGCCGGGCTTGCTGGACACTTGACGATGCTGGCTGGGCCATGGCGCGTCAGACCGGCTTGTACTCCTCGTGCGGCGTGGCCCGGTCCCACACCAACTCAAAGGCCCCGGCGGCCAGCCGCACGGCCTCCGGGTCCGTCCGCCATTCACGGTCCACGACCTCCCCGATACCGGAGAAGTACGTGAACAGCACCGACTCGCCGTCGAACATCCACAGGTCGGTGCCGGGCAGCGGGATGTCGGCGGCCTTCCGGCGGGGCAGCCAGCGCACCTGTTCGCCGGCCGCGATGTTGGGGAACGTCACGTCGTGCTCGTACCGGATGTAGTCCGTCACCGGCTCCGAGACGATCCGCGCCCGCCGCATGACCACCCCCGGGGCTGTCGTCTCCGCCACCACGTCCAGGAACGGCCGCCACCACGTCGAGCGGTCAGCGGCCGGGTCGAGCCGCTTGCCGTGCTGCCAGGCGACGAACTCGGGGTCGGTCGGCTGGTAGGCGTCGCGCATCTCGATGTGGACGGCCGAGTGTCGGGCCTTCGCCAGCCCCTGGAGTACCGGGTTCGTCATCGCTCCCCCTCGCTTTCGTGCGGCGGTGTACACCGTCGCACGACCACGGGCAACCGGGTGGTCACTTCGCGGTCGGGAACGTCCGTGCTGTGCCCGGAGACCGGGCCGACCTCGCGGAGTGCCGCGTCGCGCTTCGTGCGCGTGGGTCGCTTCCGCTCGGGTACTCGCGCCATCGTGATCACTCGCCTCGTTCGTCCCGCCGCCTCCCGTCCCGCCACCTCCCGGCGCCGAGCCGCCGCCGGGCCGAGCCCCTGGCGGGTGCCGGTCCCGTCGATCCCCCCGCCACTCGGTCGTATCCCGTTGGGCTGAACCCGGCCCGTACTCCCGTTTGGCGTCCGGCGCGCGCGGCCAAGGCTGTGGCGTTGCCGCGCTCCGCTTCCGTACGACCTTCGCCACCGAGCATGGAGGATTCATGGGCACGTCCCATCCGTTGAAGGCGGTCGCCGACAAGGTGGCCGCCGCCCTGCGTGGCGGCGACACCGGTCCGGCCGACGGTGTCCCCGGCAAGCCGGGGGCGGTGACGCCGCCGGTCGAGGAGCCGACCGAGCCGCGTGAGCCGCTGCCGCCCAAGCCCGACCAGGGCGCCCCCGCCCCCGTCTCCCCCACCGGGCAGGACACCGGCGCGGACCCCGCGACGGCGGCCCAGGGTGGCCCGTACCTGACGACGGCACAGGGCACGCGGCTCTACGAGACCGACAGGTCGCTCAAGGCCGGCCCGCGCGGGCCGGTGCTGCTCCAGGACCACCACCTGCGCGAGAAGATCACCCACTTCGACCACGAGCGCATCCCCGAGCGCGTGGTGCACGCGCGCGGCGCGGCGGCGCACGGCGTCTTCCACGGCTACGGGACGGCCGGCCAGGTCACCAAGGCCGCCTTCCTCGCCGAGGACGTCCAGACTCCGGTGTTCGTGCGCTTCTCGACCGTGCTGGGCTCGCGCGGCTCGGCCGACACCGTCCGCGACACCCGTGGTTTCGCGACGAAGTTCTACACCACCGAGGGCGTGTGGGACCTGGTCGGCAACAACATCCCGGTCTTCTTCATCCAGGACGCGATCAAGTTCCCCGACGTCATCCACGCCGGCAAGCCGCACCCCGACCGGGAGATCCCCCAGGCGCAGAGCGCCCACGACTCGTTCTGGGACTTCGTCTCGCTGCACACCGAGGCCACCCACCACACCCTGTGGAACATGTCCGACCGGGGCATCCCGCGCTCGTACCGGATGATGGAGGGCTTCGGCGTCCACACCTTCCGGCTGGTCAACGCCGAGGGCCGGACGACGCTGGTGAAGTTCCACTGGAAGCCGAAGCTGGGTGTGCACTCCCTGGTCTGGGAGGAGGCGCAGATCGCGGGCGGGGTCGATCCCGACTTCCACCGCCGGGACCTGGCCGACGCGATCGAGGCCGGCGCCTTCCCCCAGTGGGAGCTGGGCATCCAGACCTTCCCCGACACCCCGGAGCAGACGTTCGAGGGGATCGACCTGCTCGATCCGACCAACATCGTGCCGGAGGAGATCGCCCCGGTGCGGCCGATCGGGCTGCTGACCCTGAACGCCAACCCGACGAACTTCTTCGCCGAAACCGAACAGGTCGCCTTCCACCCCGGCCACCTGGTGCCCGGCATCGACGTCACCGACGACCCGCTGCTGGCCGGGCGGCTCTTCTCGTACCTGGACACCCAGATCACCCGGCTCGCCGGCCCGAACTTCGGCCAGATCCCCGTCAACCGCACCCACGCGCCGGTCAACGACATGCTGCGGGACGGCTTCCACCAGGACGCGGTCCACCGTGGCGTCGCCCCGTACCGGCCCAACTCGCTCGACGGCGGCTGCCCCTTCCTGGCCGGCGCCGACACCGGGGCCTACATCGAGGTGCCCGTGGAGGTGCCGGCCGCCCGCAGGGGGCGCGAGGCGCCGGCCTCCTTCGAGGACCACTTCAGCCAGCCCCGGCTGTTCTGGCAGAGCATGAGCGCCGTGGAACGTGAGCACATCGTCGCCGCGTACACCTTCGAGCTGGGCAAGTGCTACGAACAGGCCGTCAAGGAACGGCAGTTGCGCGTCCTGGCCAACATCGACCCCTGGCTGTGCGAGCAGGTCGCCACCGGGCTGGGCCTCCCGGCGCCCGACCCCACCGAACCGCCGACGACGGTCGAGCCGAGCCCGGCGCTGTCCCAGCTCGGCCGGGTCTGGCCGCTGGACGGGCGCGTGGTCGGCATCGTCACCGGCCCGGGAGGTGACCTGGCCGGAGTGCGCACGGTACGCCAGGCCGTACGGGAGGCGGGGATGGTGCCGCTGGTGGTCGCGCCCTCGGGCGGGCGCCTGGACCCGGACGGCGAGCCGATCGCCGTCCAGCGCTCGTTCACCACCGCCCGTTCCGTGGAGTTCGACGCCCTCCTGGTGGCCGGCGTACCGGACCCGGGCGCGGACGCGTACGGGGCGCGGGACGCCAAGGCGGGCGACGGGGCGGCGCACACCGCCACCGACCCGCGGGTCCCGCTGCTGCTCACCGAGGCCTACCGGCACGGCAAGGCCCTCGGTGGCTGGGCGGGCGCGGAGGCGGTACTGACCGCGGCGGGCATCCCGACCGACGCGCCCGGCGTCGTCCTCGGCGGAGGCGGCGCGGACACCCTCGACAGCGTCACCGAGCTGCTGGGCAGCCACCGGGTCTGGGAGCGGTTCGCGCCGAGCCCGTGAGGCGATCGTGGTGCGCCCTCCCCGGCGGGCCCCCGGGCCGGGAGCGGCTCCGGGGACCCGCCAAGGGCACGTGATGACGCTCACGGCCCGCGTGGGGCGGTGCGCGACATCGGGGGAGTACGGCTCGGCCGGCCCGGGTACCCGGGAAGCGGACGACGATCGTCCCGGTTGAGAGGAGACGCACGTGTTGATGGCCCACCCCGCGGTCCTGCGACGGCTGGTCGAGCAGTACGAGGCGCTGCGCACGCTCCACGCCGAGGCCGGCGACGACAGTGCCCGACAGCGCATGGACGACGTGGCCTACACGCTGTGCGTCTCCACGGGCACCCGTGACGTGGACACCGCGCTGATCACCGCCAGGTACCAGCTCCCCGGCGCCCGCGTGCAGGATGACTCCCTGCTGACCACGCCCGACGACGCGGAACCGACCCAGCCCGTCCCCGGCGTGTGACCCCACCCCCACCCCGCGTCACCCCGCGCCCACCCGTGGCGCCCCATCCCCGCGCACCCCGCCGCGCCCGCGCACGCCGCGCCGGCGGGGTCCGTACGCCCCCGCCCGCGTGAGCCACCGCCCGTCCCCCTCCCCCGGCGAGCGGCCGACGGGCACCCGGACCGGGCCACCCCGCGCGCCATCCCCCGGGGCGCGCGGGGCCGGGGCCCGTGCGTGCGTCGCGGCCCTTGGTGATCTTTGGAGGGTTACTCACTTGTCGGGTCGGCGTCGCATGGGGGACGGTGAGCCCGTTCAACGGGCGGACGAGCCGTCCGGGGGGATGCGCGCGCGGACGCGCGCGCGGTGAGGGAGTGGGATGTTCGCGATATCGCTGGGGGACGACGGCGCGGAGCTGCGTCCGTTGGAGCCGTGGCACGCCGAGGAGTACTTCGCGCACATGGAACGGTGTCGCGAGTACGTGACCCGGTACGTACCGTTGCCCGACCGCACGCCCGACCTGGAGAGCACGCGCGTCTTCCTCCAGTCCCGCGCGGAGAACGCGGCGGCCGACCGTGGCGGCTTCTTCGGTATCTGGTCCGAGGGGACGCTGGTCGGCGGCGTGCTGTTCGTCTCCCTCGACGCGAAGTCGGGCAACTGCGAGGTGGGTTGCTGGCTGGAGGAGGCCGCCGTCGGTCGTGGCCTGGTCACGCGCGCGATGCGGCACCTCATCGACTGGGCCGTGGACGAGCGCGGCATCCACCGCGTGGAGTGGCAGGCGGCCACCGTGAACACGGCGAGCATCAACGTCGCCAAGCGGCTGGGGATGACGCACGAGGGCGTGCTGCGCGGCAGCTTCCCGCACCGTGGCGAGCGCCTGGACATGGAGGTGTGGTCGGTCCTCGCCCCGGAGTGGCGCGCGTACCGCGAAACCCTCACGCGAGCCTGAGCCCGCCCCCGCCCGCCATTCCGCACGTCGCCGCCCTCTCCGGGCGGTGGCGGCGCGAGTGGCCCGCCGTCCCACGGATGCCCCCCGCGCCCCCGCGCTCTGCGTCGGTCCGCGCCGTCGCGCCCGGGGCGCCCGCGCGGGACGTGGCGGGGTCGGGGGGCGGGTGGGGCCGCCGCGCGGGCCGGAACCGTGCCGTTAGCGCGGTGCGGACCGGGGCATGCGAGAGGGGTCCCGGTTCCCAGGTCCCCGGAGGTGTGCGATGGGCACGGTGGCGACGGTGCGCGGCGGTCGCCGCGCGGCGCGTACGGCCGCGAACAGTTCGGCCATGGATGTCGCCGCGCGCTGGGGGCTGGCCGCTCGTGGCGTGCTCTACTGCCTGGTCGGGCTGCTCGCGGCGCGCATCGCGTTCGGCGGCGGCGAACAGGCCGACAACGGCGGGGCGCTGCGGGAGCTGAGCGGACAGCCCTTCGGCGCGTTCCTCGTGTGGGCCGTCGGCATCGGCATCGCCGGGCTGGCGCTGTGGCGCCTGTCGGAGGCGTTGTTCGGGGCGGCCGGCCCGGACGGCCGCAAGGCCCGTAAGCGGCTGATGTCCGCCGGGCGCGCCGTGTTCTACGGGTTCACGGCCTACTCCATGATCTCCTTCGCCGCCAGGGGCCGGGGCAGCGGGTCCAGCGACGCGAAGTCCCGCGACGTGACGGCCGACGCGTTGGGCTGGCCCGCCGGGCAGTGGCTGGTGGCCGTCGCGGGACTCGCGATCGCGGGTGCCGGCGGCTGGATCGTCATCCAGGCCGCGCGCCGTTCGTTCCACAAGCACCTCAAGCACGCGCGGATGTCCCGCCTCGCCCGCCGGGTGGTCGACGTGCTCGGGGTCGTCGGCGGGGTGGCGCGCGGCACGCTGTTCGCCGTGGCCGGCGTCTTCGCCGTACGCGCCGCGCTGGAGTTCGACCCGAGCCAGGCCAAGGGCATGGACGACACGCTGCGGACGTTCGCCGACGCCCCGGCCGGACCGTGGCTGCTGGCGGCGATCGCCACCGGGCTCGTGCTGTTCGGCGCGTTCTCGCTGGCACTGGCCCGGTGGCGCCGGGTGTGACCCCGCGACGGGGCGCCGCACGCCCCGCGACGGCCGCCCGCCCCGCGCCGACCACGTGCCCGGCGCCGGGGCGGAACCGGCCGAGGAACCGAGGCCCGACCGCCCGACCCCCGACCACCCGACCTGACCACCCGACGCCCGACCACCCGGCAGCCCGACCTGGTCGCTCGGCTGTCCGACCTGACCCGACCAGACCGCCCGACCGGCCCCGGTCGGGCCACCGCCACCGGCCCCGCACGCCGACCCCCGCACCGGCCTCCGCACCGTCGGCGGCTCCCGCCCTCAGCCCGCCGGGCCGGGCTCGGGCAGTGGCGGCTGGCCGGGATGGGCGCGGAGCCCGTCCAGGACGACGACGAGATAGCGGCGCCAGAGCCGGGTCGGGTGTTCCCCCGGCAGCGCCATGACCGCGTCCACCATCGCGGCGATGGGCGCGAGGTCCGCCCCCGTCACCCCGGCCCGCAGCGCGCCCCGCGCCCTGGCCCGCGTCAGCAGCGCCGCGCAGTGTCGGGTGATCTCCGCCCGCGCCCGCGCCAGTTCGCCGTCCTGCCCGAGCCCCTGCCGCATCAGTTCGCGCAACCCCCTGTTGTCCGCGGCCCGCTCCAACGCCCTGGTCAGGAAGGCGGCGAGGGCGTCGAACGCCTCCTCCTCGGCCAGCGCCTCCCGCGCCCAGGTCGCGATCTCGGCCAACTCCTCGGCGAACACGGCCTCCGCCAGCGCCTGCTTGTCGGGGAACCTGCGGTAGACGGTGCCGACGCCGAGCCCCGCGTGGTGCGCCACGTCGTTGAGCGTGGCCCCCAGCCCGCGCTCGGCGAAGACCTCGCGCCCGGCCCCTACGACGCGCCGCCGGTTCAGCTCGGCGTCCCGCCGCAGCGGACGCGCTCCGCCCGACCCGGCCACGCCACCGCCCTCCCCACCCACCATGGCCCTTCCTCTCCGCGCGCGTACTCCCCATCAACTGGATAGAGCATATCCGCTTCGTGGTACGGTCCCGGCTAAGCGGATATGCCTTATCCGGATAGCGTTCACGGACCGCGCCGCGCGCACGCCCGACGGGGCGCGGCGGAACAGGGGAAGGGGAACCAGCGATGCGGACGGTGGTCATCACCGGGGGTACGGACGGGCTCGGCAAGGGGCTCGCACTGCACTACCTCCGCCACGGAGCGCGGGTCGTGGCCGTGGGCAGCACACCGGCCAGGGGCGCGGCCCTGCTGGCGGAGGCGGCCGAGGCGGGGGCGGCCGACCGCGTCACCTTCCTGCGGGCCGACCTGACCTCGGTGGCCGCCACCAGGGAACTCCTGACCCGCCTCCGGTCGGTCGGCCCCGTGGTGGACGCGCTCGTCCTGTGCGCGCAGCGGTACCGACTCCTCGGGCCCCGCCGCGTGACCCCCGAGGGCTTCGAGCACGCCTTCGCCCTCGGCTACCTGAGCCGCTACGTGCTCAGCCACGGCCTGCGCCCGGCGCTGGAGGCGGCGCGCCGCCCGGTCGTCCTGAACGTCGGGACGCCCGGCGTCCGGCTGGGCCGGCCGCACTGGGACGACCTCCAACTGGCCGACCGCTACAGCGGCCCTCGGGCCACGCTGCAGGCGTTCCGGGCCAACGACCTGCTCGGCACGGCGTACCCGGCCCTCTACCCCCAGACGCCGGTCCGCTACGTCGGCTACCACCCCGGGGTGGTGTCGACCGGCATGCCCCAGCACCTGCCGCAGCCGTGGCGCACCCTGACCAGGGCGACCTTCGCCGTGCTCGCCACGCCCGTCGCGAAGGCCGTGGTCCCCGCGGTCCGCCTCCTGGACGACCCGCCGCCGGCCCCCTTCACGGCGTACCACCGGGGGCGTCAACTGCCCTTGCGGGGAGCGGCGTTCGACCGTGTCGCCGCCCTGCGGCTGCACGACCTGACCCGCGAACTCGTCGGCCTCGACTGAGCCGGCGCCGCCGCCGGGCCTGGGGGCCCGCGCCGGCGGCTTCCGGCCGCCGGCCGGGTGAGGCCGCGCGGACGACGAGGGCGCCCGAGCCGGGGTCCGGCTCGGGCGCCCTCGGGGGGTCAGCCCTGTCCACTCCTCGCCTCAGCGGCGAGCGTCACGCGTGGACGACGTCCTTCTCCTCCGCGAAGTGGCACGCCGACTCGTGCGCGGCGGGGGTGTTCTGGCCGACGAACCGTTCCGGGATCGCGAGCAGGGGCACCTCCTTCGCGCACTTGTCCTCCGCCTTCCAGCAGCGGGTGCGGAAGCGGCAGCCGGAGGGCGGGTTGGCCGGCGAGGGGACGTCTCCGGAGAGGATGATCCGCTCGCGTCCGTCGCGCGCCTCGGGGTCGGGGACCGGGACGGCCGACAGCAGCGCCTGGGTGTAGGGGTGCGTCGGGTGGTCGTAGATCTCCGCGTCGGTGCCGATCTCCGCCATCTTGCCCAGGTACATCACGCCGACGCGGTCGGAGATGTGCCGGACGATGGAGAGGTCGTGCGCGATGAAGATGTAGGAGAGGTTGAACTCGTCCTGCAGCTTCTCCATCAGGTTGATGACCTGCGCCTGCACGGAGACGTCCAGCGCCGAGACGGGCTCGTCGCAGATGATGACCTCGGGGTTGAGCGCCAGGCCACGCGCGATGCCGATGCGCTGGCGCTGGCCACCGGAGAACTGGTGCGGGTACCGGTTGATGTACTCCGGGTTCAGGCCCACCACGTCCAGCAGGTCCTGCACCTTGCGGCGCCGGTCCCCCCGGGGCGCGACCTCCGGGTGGATCTCGAAGGGCTCCCCGATGATGTCGCCGACCGTCATACGCGGGTTCAGCGAGGTGTAGGGGTCCTGGAAGACCATCTGGATGTTGCGGCGTACGGCCTTCAGCGCGCGCCCGGACAGCTTGGTGATGTCCTGGCCCTTGTAGAAGACCTCGCCCGCGGTGGCCCGCTCCAGCGTCATCAGCAGCTTGGCGACGGTGGACTTGCCACAGCCGGACTCGCCGACGATGCCCAGCGTCTCGCCCTGGTAGAGGTCGAAGGAGACCCCGTCCACGGCCTTGACCGCGCCGATCTGCCGCTTGAAGAGGATGCCCTGGGTCAGCGGGAAGTGCTTGACCAGGTTGCGGACCTGGAGGATCGGCTCGCCGCGCTCGACCGGCGCGTCGAGTACGGCCTCCACCTCGGCCTCGGTGGTGGCCGAGACGACGTCCACCGCGGTGACGTTGGGCGTGGCGTCCGGGGACGCGCCCTTCCCGGCCGCCTCGTCCTTCCTGGTGGGGTCAGCCATGGATCGTCTCCTTCCAGAAGTGGCACGCGCTGCCGCGACCCGGCAGGTCGGTGCCGTCCCGCTCGGTCACGGGGTGCAGGATCGGCACCTCGCTCCGGCAGACGTCATCCGCCTTCGGGCAGCGCGGGTTGAACGCGCAGCCCGCGGGAATCCGCGTCAGGTTGGGCGGCAGGCCCTTGATCGCGTAGAGCTCCTGGCCCTTCTGGTCCAGGCGCGGGATCGAGTCGAGCAGACCACGGGTGTACGGGTGCGCGGGGCGCTTGTACAGCTCGTGCACGGGCGCGGTCTCCACGATGCGGCCCGCGTACATCACGGCGATCTTGTCCGCGACGTCGGCGACCACGCCGAGGTCGTGGGTGATCAGCACCAGACCCATGTTGTACTCGGCCTGGAGCTCCGCGAGCAGGTCCATGACCTGGGCCTGGACGGTGACGTCCAGGGCGGTGGTGGGCTCGTCCGCGATGATCAGGTCCGGCTCCAGGGCCATCGCCATCGCGATCATGATGCGCTGGCGCATACCGCCGGAGAACTGGTGCGGGTAGTCGTTGACCCGGTCCCTGGCGGCGGGGATGCGCACCCGGTCCATCAGCTCGATGGACTTGGCCTTGGCGGCCTTGCGGGACATCCCCTGGTGCACCCGGAACATCTCGCCGAGCTGGTAGCCCACGGAGAGCACCGGGTTCAGCGAGGACAGGGCGTCCTGGAAGATCATCGCGATCTTCCGGCCCCGGATCTGCCGGCGCTGCTCGTTGGACATGGTGAGCATGTCCTCGCCACGGAACCGGATCTCCCCCTGGGGGATACGGCCCGGCGGCATGTCGAGGATGCCCATGACGGCCTGGGCCGTCACGGACTTGCCGGACCCGGACTCGCCGAGCACGGCCAGCGTCTCACCGGCGCGGACGCTGTAGTTGACGCCGTTGACGGCCTTGACCAGGCTGTCGCGGGTCTTGAACTCCACGTGCAGGTCGCGGACTTCGAGCAACGGGGTGTCGCCGTCGTCCTCGATGCGCCGGCTGGGGGCGCTCGCGGTCTTGTCGATGGTGGTCACGTACGCCTCCCTCAGCGCAGCTTGGGGTCGAGGGCGTCGCGCACCGCGTCGCCGAGCATGATGAACGCGAACACGGTCAGGGTCAGCATGCCGGCCGGGAAGAACAGGGCGTGCGGGTTGTTCCGCACCACCTGGGACGCGGTCGAGATGTCGATGCCCCAGGAGACCGTCGGTTCCGCGAGGCCCATGCCGAGGTACGACAGGGTGGCCTCGGCCGAGATGTAGCCGCCGAGCGCGATGGTCGCGACGACGATCACCGGCGCCATGGCGTTCGGCAGGATGTGCTTGACCAGGATGCGGGTCGTGCCGGCGCCGAGCGCCTTGGCCGCCATCACGTAGTCGGCCTGCTTGGTGGTGATGACCGAACCGCGCATCACGCGGGCGATCTGGGTCCAGCCCAGGAAGGCCAGCGCCCCGATCACGACGGGCACCGAGCGCTCGGTGAACGCGTTCAGCACGACGAGCGCGCCGAGCAGGAACGGGATGCCGAAGAACACGTCGGTGATGCGGGACAGCAGCGCGTCCAGCCAGCCGCCGAAGTAGCCGGCGAGCATGCCCATCAGGCCGCCGAAGAGGGTGACCAGCAGGGTGACGCCGACGCCGACCTGGATGGAGGCGCGGGTGCCGTAGACGACGCGGGCGTAGATGCTGCGGCCCTGGTTGTCGTAGCCGAACCAGTCGGGCGAGAAGAACTTCCCCAGCTCCGGCTTGCTGAGGTAGTGGTTCTGCAGGTCGGCGTCCCGAGGCCCGGCGCTGGTGAACCAGCCGGGGAAGAGGGACATGACGATCAGCAGCACCACCAGCAGGGCGGAGATGACGAAGAACGGGTTGCGACGCAGGTCGCGCCACGCGTCGCCCCACAGACCGCGCTCCTTCTCGGGCGCGGCGACGGCCGCGGTGCCCGCGAGGGCCGTGTCGCCCGAGGTGGTGACGGTCTCGGTGTCCGACGGGGTGGCCGAGGTCTTGGTGATGTCAGGCATAGCGAATCCTCGGGTCCAGGACCGCGTACAGCAGGTCGATGATCAAGGACATGGCGAGGTAGACGAAGACCAGGCAGGTCACGATGCCCACCACGGTGCTTCCCTCGCGTCGGAGCAGCCCCTGATAGAGGGCACCGCCCACGCCCTGGACGTTGAAGATGCCCTCGGTGACGATGGCGCCGCCCATGAGCGTGCCGACGTCGGTACCGAGGAAGGTGACGACCGGGATCATCGAGTTGCGCAGCAGGTGGTTGACGACGATGCGCCGCTGGGGCAGGCCCTTGGCGAGCGCGGTGCGCATGTAGTCGGCGCGCAGGTTCTCCGCGACGGTGGTACGGGTCAACCGGGCCACGTAGGCGAGTGAGAGAGCGCCGAGCACGATGCCGGGCAGCATCAACTGTTCGATACTCAGGGAGTCCTGGACCGTTGGTTTGGTCCATTGGAGTTCGTTGCCGAACACCGTCTGGCAGATGTACGCCAGCACGAAGACGGGGATCGAGATCACGAGCAGGGTCAGCACCAGCACGCTGCGGTCAACGAGCTTGCCGCGCTTCATGCCCGCGAAGACACCGAGGACGAGGCCGAGGACCATCTCGAAGATCAGCGCGATCAGCGCGAGCCGGATGGTGACCGGGAAGGCGTCGGTGAGGATCTCGGAGACCGGACGGCCGCCGACCGTGGTGCCGAAGTCGCCCTGGAACAGGCCCTTCATGTAGTCGATGTACTGCTGCCACAGCGGGTCGTCCAGGCCGTACTCGTGACGGAGCGCGGCGAGCTGTGTGGGGTCCGGCGCCTTGTCACCCCACAGCGCCCGGATGGGGTCGCCGGGCAGGGTTCGCACCATGACGAAGATGAGAAAGGTTGTCCCGATGAAGACCGGGATCATCTGGAGCAGTCGCCGCGCGACGTATCGCCCCATCGTGCCTCCGTTCTGGGGTCGGCCGAAGGCAGCCGCGTCCCAGGTAAGGAACCGGCTGCCCCCGTGGGCCGAGGGGCGCCCGGTTCGGGCCGCCCCTCGGCGTCAACGTCCGACGACTACTTCTGCTTCACCGTGATGTCGGTGAGGATCGGGTCGCCCTTCTGGTTGAACTTCACGTTCGAAACGTTCTTCGAGTAACCAGCGTTGACCTTGTAGTACCAGAGCGGGATGGCCGGGAAGGTCTCCTTGAGCTGCTGCTCGGCCAGGTTGTACTCCTTGGCCGACTCGTCCAGCGTCTTGGCGTTGTCGGCCTTCTTCACCAGGTCGTCGAACTTCTTGTCCGAGAAGGCGCCCTTGTTACCGGCGACGCCGGTGCCGTAGAGGTCCCGGAGGAAGTTGCCGTTGAACGGGTAGTCCAGCACCCAGCCGGACCGGTACATCGACTTGACCTGCTTGTTGTCGCGGGCCTCCAGGTCGGCCTGGAAGTCGGCCTTCGAGTCACCCACGCACTCGACGCCCACGGCCTTGCGGATGGAACCGCACACCGCGTCGACCCACTCCTTGTGGCCGCCGTCGGCGTTGTACTGGATCTTGATGGCCTTGTTCGGGACGCCGCCGCCCTCTTCGATCAGCTTCTTGGCCTTGGCGGGGTCGAACTTGCAGAACTCACCACAGGCGCCGGGCTCGTAGCCGAGGACGTCCTTGGCGACCCAGCCGGTGGCCGGGACGCGGGTGCCCTGGAGCACCGTCTTGGTGATCGTCTCGCGGTCGATCGCCATCGACAGGCCCTGGATGACCTTGACGTCGATGTCCTTGAACTGCGTGTTGTAGAACGCCGGGTTGATCGTCTGGATCGCCGAGTAGTCCTGGTCGATCGCGCGGTCACCGAGGTCGCTCTTGTAGTTCGGCAGGTCGTTCGGCGGCACCTGGCGGATGACGTCGACCGCGTCCGAGCGCAGGTCCTGGTAGGCAGCCTCCGGCTTGGCGTAGTTCTTGAAGATCACGCCGCCGTTCTTGGCCTTGTTGGTGCCCTGGTACTCGGGGTTGGTCTCGACCTCGATCTGCTTGTTGTGGTCCCACTTCACGAACTTGTAGGGACCGTTGCCGACCGGCTTCTGGCCGTAGCCCTTGGGGTCCTTGAAGAAGCCCGAGGGGAGCGGCGAGAAGACCTCGTAGCCGAGCTTGTACTCGTAGTACGGGACCGGCGTGACGAGCTCGATGGTGAAGGTGGTGTCGTCGACGACCTTCAGGCCGGACATCGTGTCGCCCTTGGCGTCACCCTTCTCGGGGTGGACGTCCTCGTAGCCCTTGATGTCCGCGAACCAGGAGCTGTTCTGCTGGTTGTTCTTGGTGGCGGCGGCCCAGTTCCAGGCGTCCACGTACGACTTCGAGGTGACGACCTCGCCGTTGTGGAACTTCCAGCCCTTCTTGAGCTTGATCGTCCAGAGCTTGTTGTCCTTCGTGGTGACGGACTCGGCGTTCTCCTTGATGATCTTGCCGGTGCCCGCCTCGTAGTCAACGAGGCCCTGGAACAGCGACCGGATGACGGCACTGCCGTACGACTCCATCGTGTTCGCCGGCTGCAGCGGCTTCTGCGGCTCGCCGTTGTCGAAGACGACCTTGCCGTTCTTGTCGACCGGGCCGCTGTTGCCGCCGTCGCTGTCACTGTCGCCGCCGCCGCAAGCCGTCGCGGCCAGCGCCACGACCGCCGCCATCGCGACCCACTTGGCGCTACTGGCACCGCGCATGGGTTTGCCTCCTCAGGAGTCCACTGTCACTACGAGAGAGGGCACCGGATACGCGCTGACACCCCTGACAGCGACATAAGACCCGGCACCCCGAGTGTGCTCGTAGGTCGGCGCTCCCCACAGCGCGTGACCCATTGACCCGAGCTCAATGGACCCCATGATTGAGCACACCTGGCCCGTAAACCACACTTAAAGGGTCTCGCTTTGGTCACATCACCCGAGGACGGAGTACCGAAATCCGGACAAAGGCATCGCAGACAGACACCCCCGAAACGGACTGTTAATACAACATCCGGAACAGCTTCACCGATATCCGAACGCCCGTTGACGGAAAACTTGTTGACTGGTTCCGCCGCGCCCCACCCTCCGGCAGGCTTCCCCAAAGCGACGAGGGGAACCGCCCGCGCCCGGGGCGCGACACAGCGTGAGGGCGCCCGAGGCCCCGGCGCACACGCGGCGCTACGCGGCGGCGACGTAGCGCGCTCGGCACGGATCGCGGTACGGCGTACGCCGGGCAGCGCGCCAACCCCCCGTATGGCGGGGCTCGTTCGAGGAACAGGCAAGGATTCTGCCGCGCGCCCGCCCGCCCCCGCACACCGGGGTACCGGTAGCGCCGTCGGGGCCCCGGCGGCGACGCCCCCACACCTGCGATGGCGGCGCCCCCACCCCTTTGGTGACGCCCCCCGTACGGCTCCGGTGACGCGAGGCCGGGGGCCCCTCCTGGTCCGGCGGCCCCGCGCCCCTCGCCCCGCGCGCCCGCCGCGCGGCGGCCGGCCCCTCTCCCGGTCCCGTGCTCCGTCTGCGCCCCGTCCCGCCCCGGAGGCTCACGGGGTGCGAGCGGGTACCGGGAGCGGGCGCCCCGGGGCCGACTGCCGGCCGGCCCCGGAACCGGAACCGGAA
>NZ_JBHVJC010000030.1:0-120802 GCF_042799315.1 Streptomyces sp. NPDC057702
CGATCACCCGTCAACTGCATACCATCACCCGAATCACCCGCAAAACGGATAATGACCCGATCCAACTGACGCGTTTCCTTGGCCGGAGCGGACTCACGCTGGCCGTCGACGGGTTCTGGCCCGTCCTGGCTCGGTGCGGCCGAACCGGCCTGCTCGGCGTTTTCGGCCTGCTCGGCCGTGCTGTTGACCTGGCTGGTCACTGCTTCGGACCTCCTTCGAGGCGGCGGCTCGCGACGGGCTGGTTGGCGCCGGGAGTAATTCCCGGAGCCCAGGCGATGCCAATGGGTCGTCCCTCGCCCATCGTACGGGGGTAAGGGTCACCTTCCCCGGGCTGGATCACATGGTGGACGGCGGCACAGCTCATATGTATGGAGGGATTTGCCATGACTTGTCCACCCCCGATGTCCATTTCCGGGTCGGCGGGGGCATCGCGATAGTGGTGCTCCCCGCCGGACTTTTGTTGTACGACTTGCTCGGTCGACCGGCGTGTATTCCGGTGCGTCGAGCCGATCGCGGGACGCGCGGAGTCGCGTTGGTTCTCCGGGCGTCAGGACTTGAGATAGGTGAGTACGGCCAGCACGCGGCGGTGATCTCCGTCGCTCGGCGAGAGGCCCAGTTTCAGGAAGATATTGCTGACGTGTTTCTCCACCGCGCCGTCACTGACGACGAGCTGGCGGGCAACGGCGGAATTCGTGCGGCCCTCGGCCATGAGTCCTAGGACTTCCCGTTCGCGCGGGGTGAGGCCGGCCAGCACGTCCTGTTTGCGACTGCGGCCCAGGAGCTGGGCGACCACCTCGGGGTCGAGCGCCGTGCCTCCCTGGGCCACCCGCACCACCGCGTCGGCGAACTCCCGCACCTCGGCCACCCGGTCCTTGAGGAGATACCCCACCCCGCGACTGCTGCCGGCCAGCAATTCCGTGGCGTACTGCTCCTCGACGTACTGCGACAGCACCAGCACGCCCAGGTCAGGGTGGTCGCGGCGGAGCTGCACGGCCGCGCGTACGCCCTCGTCGGTGTGTGTCGGCGGCATTCGCACGTCCGCCACCACCACGTCCGGCAACGCGCCGTCGGCGGCCAGCCGCGCCACCGCCTTCAGCAGCGCCTCCGCGTCACCCACCCCCGCGACGACGTCGTGCCCGCGGTCGGTCAGGAGCCGGGTCAGGCCCTCCCGAAGCAGTACCGAATCTTCGGCGATGACCACCCGCACCCTTGCCTCCACAATGTTCCAGCCCCCCGACGTCGACACCTTGGGCACAGCATCTCAGCAATCGGTCCCGGAGCGGTGGGCTCCGGGACCGATTGCCGAGATGTAGGGGGACGTTTCCCCACCGGATGACCAGGGGTGAGAGGTGGCCTGGGGGACGGGTGGGTTCACGCCACGCGCCGGAGGGGGCGACAAGGGGGAGGAGGTCGCGCTGTTACGGGGCAGCCGGAGGTTTGACCGGCGCCGTCCGCCGGGCGGGGTCAGCCACGCCAGGGCAGTTCGGCCGTGACCGTCGTCGGCCCACCCACGGGGGAGTCCACGACCAGCAGCCCGTCCACCGCGTCCAGCCGCTCCGCCAGTCCGGCCAGACCGGAACCCGACGAGGTGTCGGCGCCGCCCCTGCCGTCGTCGCTGACCTGCAGCATCAGCCGGTGGTCGGTTCGCCAGACATCGACCCCAGCGGTGCGGGCCTGGCTGTGCTTGCTGATGTTCTGGAGCAGTTCGGAGACCGTGAAGTAGGCGATGCCCTCGATGGCCGGGGCCGGCCGCGCCGTGAGGTCCACGACCACCTTCACCGGCACGGTGCAGCGGGCGGCGAGGGCGGAGAGTGCGGGGCCTAGGCCGCGGTCGGTGAGGATGGCGGGGTGGATGCCGCGGGCGAGGTCGCGGAGTTCTTGGAGGGCGATTTTTACTTCGCCGTGTGCTTCGTCGACCATTTTGGCGGCGGCTTCGGGGTCTTCGGTGAGTTTTTCCTTGGCCATGCCGAGGTCCATGGCCAGGGCGACCAGTCGTGCTTGGGCGCCGTCGTGGAGGTCGCGTTCGATGCGGCGTAGGTCGGCGGCGGCGGTGTCCACCACCACCCCACGATCCGACTCCAACTCGGTGACCCGGTTCGCGAGCTGTGAGGGGCCCAGCAGCCCGGAGACCATCAGCCGGTCGACGTACGCCATGCCACGGATCAGCCACGGGGCGGTCAGGACGAACGCGGCGCCGACGGCACAGGTGAGCGCCAGCTCGAAGGGCGTGTTGAGGTAGAAGCCGTGGTCCTCGCTGCCCCAGAGCTGTAGACCCGGGTCGTCGGTGTAACGGGGGAAGACCCAGCGCCACAGGGGGTAGGTCAGCAGGCCCCAGCCGTTCATGGTGACGACCACGGTGATGACGAATGTGCACACCGACCACGGCAGCAACAGCACGGCGTAGAGCAGCTGTCGCCAGGAGTCGCCGTTCTTGAGCATCGCTCCCATCCAGGCGAACGGCCCGGACTTGGCGCCCCGGCGTAGCACCGGCGCGGGACCGGCCACGTCGTGGCGCAACAGGAGCCGGGCGCGCGCCCGCTCGAA
The DNA here is from genome assembly GCF_042799315.1 of Streptomyces sp. NPDC057702. Classification (NCBI taxonomy): domain Bacteria; kingdom Bacillati; phylum Actinomycetota; class Actinomycetes; order Kitasatosporales; family Streptomycetaceae; genus Streptomyces; species Streptomyces sp. NPDC057702. The sequence continues at coordinate 2,545 of NZ_JBHVJC010000030.1, forward strand.
CACGCCGAACCCGCGCACGCCCAGGAGCATCAGGGCGAGGACCGGCACGCCGAGGAAGGTGACGAGCAGCCCGACGCCGAGCGAGAACATCGTGATCGCGTACGTGAAGGACATGACGGCTATGGGCAGGTTCAGGACGAGGTAGCACAGCTCGCGCCAGGTGCGGGCCTCGAACGGGGCGCGCAGCCCCGCGGGCAACCGGTGGCTGCGCAGCTCGGCGCTGTGCCGATCAGATCCGTATGCGGTGGCCATCACTTCGTCCGTCCTTCGGTCCATCGTCCACGCCGCCATGTGCGGCGCGGAGGGCGGCTCGCCCTGAGCTACCTCAAGGCTGGCGGACGGGACCCGCCCCGGCCATGGAGGTCGTCGCCCTCTTCGGGAGGGGGTTTTCCCTACCCCCTCGGTGGGGCCACGGCACCCGACCGTAATCCCACGGCCCCGCCGACCGTACGAGAGGCGCCCCACGCGCCCGCGCCCGCCCCGGCCACGCGGGTACGCCCACCGCACCCCGAACCGCGCGGTCCCGCCCACCCGCGCCGGCGCGTACGCCAGGCACGCGGCGGTGGGTACGGCCGCGCGGGCACGCGCCGGAGCACGGCACCCGGCCGCGCCGCGCCGTAGGGACGCGGGGGCAACGCCAGGATGGGGCGAGGGCGGGACGCGCCGCGCCGCGCGCCGGGGGCGTCAGGCGCGGTCGCGCCAGGGGAGTTCGGCGGTGATCGTCGTCGGCCCGTCGGGCGGTGAGTCGATGACGAACAGGCCGTCGACCGAGCCGAGTCGCTCCGCGAGCCCGGCCAGGCCGCCGCCGCTGGTGTCGGCCCCGCCCACACCGTTGTCCCACACCTGGAGCAGCAGCCGGTGCTCGGTGCGCCACAGCTCGACGGTCGCCGCCCGGGCCTGGCTGTGCTTGCTGATGTTCTGGAGCAGTTCGGAGACCGTGAAGTACGCGATGCCCTCGATCGCCGGAGCTGGCCGCTCGTGGAGATCGACGGAGATGGTGGCGGGGACGGTGCAGCGGGCGGCGAGGGCGGAGAGTGCGGGGCCTAGGCCGCGGTCGGTGAGGATGGCGGGGTGGATGCCGCGGGCGAGGTCGCGGAGTTCTTGGAGGGCGATTTTTACTTCGCCGTGTGCTTCGTCGACCATTTTGGCGGCGGCTTCGGGGTCTTCGGTGAGTTTTTCCTTGGCCATGCCGAGGTCCATGGCCAGGGCGACCAGTCGTGCTTGGGCGCCGTCGTGGAGGTCGCGTTCGATGCGGCGTAGGTCGGCGGCGGCGGTGTCCACTACCACCCCACGATCCGACTCCAACTCGGCGATACGCCGTTCCAGCTCGTCGGAGGGGGAGAGCAGGCCACGCACCATCGCCCGGTCCCCGTGGCTGAGTCCGCGCGCGATCCAGGGCAGTACCGGCCAGGCGACGAACAGGCCCACCAGCGTGAGGGTGAACGTCAGCACGGCCCACGGCAGGCGAATGAACAGGTAGAGCGTGTGTCGCCAGCCGACCGTGTCCTTGAGGCTGGTCCACAACCAGGAGAGGAAACCGCCGTGCGCGCGGTGTCGCAGCCGGCTCGGCTTGTCCACGTGGACGCCGAGCAGCCGCCGGGCGCGCGCCCGCTCGAACTTGCCGATCTGGCGGCTGCCGAGCAGCCCGAGCGCCAGCATCGGCAGCCCGATGACGGTGACCGACAGGGCGAGGCCGGCGAACACCCAGCTGGACACGTAGACGAAGCCGAAGATCCCCACGGGCAGGTTCGTCAGCAGGTGCGCGATCTCGCGCCAGGTCGCCGCCGGGAACGCGAAGGCGGGCGGGCGTGGCAACGATGGCTCGGCGCTCTCGGCCCCGCTCGTCACACCGCTCATGGTGTCGCCCCCCGGACTCGACGTGGAATGGCCGCGAGGAGCGGCACGGTCACCCGTCCGGCTATCGGGGCCGGCATTGCGGAACGTGGCACCGGCCACATTCACGGGAGAATCAGCCGCAGGTCTGGCGCTCATACCCCAAGCCTGCCGGGCCAGGTCGCCAGAACGCCATGGGGAACGCTGGTACGACAAGCTGAGGATAACCCCACCCCTGTGGACAAGCTGGCCATCGGGTCGCGCGCAGGGCCTAGACTCCCGTGCGTATGGATCGCCAGTGCCGCATATCTGCGGAAAGTGGCGGTGAGCTGGGCGGCAAGCAATCCACCAAGCAGGAATGCGGCAGAGGGAGCGAGGGACGGACGTGACGTATGTGACGGACGTGCCGGGGACGGTGATCACGCCCGTCGCCGGGTCTCCAGGCCATACCGACGGTTCCGTCGCCGACACCCCCGTGCGGCTGGCCGCGGCGTACTTCGACAGCTACTCGACCGTTGGTCTGCTCGCGGTCGTCGGCGTCCTCTTCGTGACCGTCGCCTTCGTGGGCGGCCGGTTGCTGCGCCCCGTGGTGCCGACGCCGGAGAAGCTGCTCGCCTACGAGTGCGGCGTCGACCCGGTAGGCGAGGGCTGGGCCCACACCCAGGTCCGCTACTACGTGTACGCCTTCCTGTACGTGATCTTCGCGGTGGACTCGATCTTTCTCTTCCCCTGGGCGACCGTCTTCGCCGAACCCGGCTTCGGCGGCACCACCCTGGTCGAGATGTTCGTCTTCCTCGGCTTCCTGACCGTCGGCCTGTTGTACGCATGGAAGAAGGGCGTCCTCGAATGGACGTGACCCCCCGGGCGACCCCCGTGGACCTCCCCGCGCCCACGTTCGCGCGGCCCGCCAGTGGCACGAGTCGGCTCGGCCCGCTGGCCCGACTCGCACCCGAACCGATGAAGGTCATCCTCAACTGGGGCCGCCGTTACAGCCTCTGGGTCTTCAACTTCGGGCTGGCCTGCTGCGCGATCGAGTTCATCGCCGCGTCGATGGCCCGACACGACTTCATCCGGCTTGGCGTGATCCCCTTCGCGCCCGGACCGCGCCAGGCCGACCTCATGCTCGTCTCCGGCACGGTCACGGACAAGATGGCGCCGGCCATCAAGCGGCTGTACGAGCAGATGCCCGAGCCCAAGTACGTGATCTCCTTCGGCGCCTGCTCCAACTGCGGTGGCCCGTACTGGGACTCGTACTCCGTCACCAAGGGCGTCGACCAGATCATCCCCGTCGACGTGTACGTGCCCGGCTGCCCGCCCCGCCCCGAGGCGCTCCTGCAGGGCATCCTCAAGCTCCAGGAGAAGATCGCCAGCGAGTCCCTGGCGGGCCGCTACCCGCACGGGCCCGTGCCGTCCCCCTCCGCCGACGCGTTGCGCAGCGCGCTGGTCCCGGCGCCGGAGCCGTCGAAGCCGGCCGGGGAGGACGCCCGATGAGCACGCCCGACGACCCCGGCCGCCCCCCGGGCGCGGCCGGCGCCGCCGACGCCGCCGGCGCGGTGGGCCCGCCGGCCGACGGGAGCGAAGCGGCCCGGCCCGCCGCCGAAGCGCCGCGGCCGACGCCGCCGGTGGGTTGGCTGCCGGACTCCGCCGACGTGCTCTTCGGGGCCGGCGCGCGGGCCGAGGAGACGTACGAGCTGTTGACCGTCGACGTGCCCGCCGAGTCCTGGATCTCCGCCCTGCTCGCCGCCCGCACCACGCTGGGCTGCACGTACTTCGACTGGTTGAGCGCGGTGGACGAGCCGGGCACGGGCCTGCGTGTCGCCGCGCACGTGGCCGCCCTGCCGGACGCCGAGGACGTGGCCCGAGCCGAGCGCGGGGCGCACTCCACAGCCGACCCACAGGCCGAGCCCGTGCGGCTGCGACGGCTGTTGGTCCGGACGACCGTCCCGCACGACGCCGCCGTCCTGGCCAGCGCCGTCGACGTCTACCCGGGCGCTGAATGGCACGAGCGCGAGACCCACGAGATGTTCGGCATCGACTTCACCGACCACCCGGGCCTGACGCCGCTGCTGCTGCCCGACGGGTTCGAGGGCCACCCGCTGCGCAAGGACTTCGTGTTGGCTGCACGGGTCGCGAAGGCGTGGCCCGGCGCCAAGGAGCCGGGGGAGTCCGACCACGGTGGGCCCAAGCGACGGCAGATGCTGCCGCCCGGCGTGCCCGACCCCAACGACTGGGGCCCGCTCAAGGGCCAGCTCCCGCCCCCGCCCGCGCGCCCGGCGCGCGGTGCCCGCGCGGCCGGTGCGGGAGGTGACCGCCCGGTGCGGCGTTCTCGCTCGGTGAGCGCCGGTTCGGCCAGCCAACAGGCCGGGACCGACGCTTCGGCAGCCGAGGCCGCCCCGACCCGGGAGGCCCCGGCCCGCCCACCCCGGCGCACCCGTAGCGCGGGCGCCGGCTCGGCGAGCCAGCGCGACGCGAGCCAGGCAGGCACCGACGCGCCCGAGGGTGCGGCCCGCCCCGCCCGCAGCTCCCCCGACGCCCCCTGGCACGACCCCCGGCCGGCAACCGACAAGCCGTCGGCAAGCGGGGATCGTCCGGCGGAGCCGACCTCGGCGGAGCCCACCCCGGCCGAGTCGACCTCGGACGCCGCGCCGGTGACGGCCGCCCCGTCCCGTACGGACGCCGCGCCCGCCTTGCCCGCCCCTCCCGCTCAGGACCTCTCGGACACCACGAGCCCGGAGGCTTCACCCGCGGCGCCAGCCGCGCCCGCTTCCGCCGCGACCGGCACAGCGGCGCAGGCTCCGACACCGACCCCCTCCGCGACGGACGCCGGGCCAGGGGACGCGCGGTCGGCGGCCCCGACGGCCGAGACCGAGCCTCGACCGGAGCCCGCGCGGCGGCCCGCCGCCGGGCGGCGGCCCGGCGCACCGCCCGGGCCCGCCTCCGGGTCCGAGCCCGCCTCCGAGTCCGAGGCAGCCGCCGCGTCGCAGGCCACGGCGGGGCAGGAGCCCGCCCCCGAGCAGAAGGCCCGGCCGGGCGACACGACGGCGCCCCGGGCCGAACCCGAGGCCCGGCCCGAGACCCGGCCCGAGGCCGTGGACGACGGTGGGCGGACCGACGGAGGCGACGCGTGAACGACACCCTCGACGTCGCGCTGCGACTCCTCGCCGTCTTCGCGGTCTTCCTGGTGCTTCCCCTGGTCGTCGGCCAGACCGAGCACAAGGTCATGGCCCACATGCAGGGCCGCCTCGGCCCGATGTACGCCGGTGGCTTCCACGGCTGGGCCCAGCTCGTCGCGGACGGCGTGAAGTTCGCGCAGAAGGAGGACGTCGTACCGGCGGACGCCGACCGACGCGTCTTCCAACTCGCGCCCGCCGTCGCGCTGCTGCCCTACCTGCTGGTCCTCGTCGCCATCCCGATCGGCCCCGACAACGCGGTCGGCGAGGTCATCGACGCGGGCATCTTCTTCGTCCTCGCGGTGATGGGGGTCGGCGTGCTGGGCTCCCTCATGGCGGGCTGGGCGTCGGCCAACAAGTTCTCCCTCCTGGGTGGCCTGCGCACCGCCGCCCAGCTCCTGGCCTACGAGCTGCCCATGCTGCTCACCGCCGCCTCCGTGGCGATGGCCGCCGGCACCGTCTCGCTGCCCGGCATGCTCGACGCCTTCGAGTGGTGGTGGGTGCCGTGGCAGATCGTGGGCGGTGTGGTGTTCTTCGTCGCCGGCCTGGCCGAGCTGCAACGACCGCCCTTCGACGCCCCGGTGGCCGACTCCGAGATCATCTTCGGCGCGTACACGGAGTACACCGGACTCCGCTTTGCGCTGTTCCTGCTCGCCGAGTACGCCGGCATCGTCGTGCTCTCCGCGCTCACGGCCGTGCTCTTCCTCGGCGGCTGGCACGGGCCCTTCCCCGACGGGCTCGGCTGGCTGTGGATGCTGCTCAAGACGCTGGCTCTGGCGTTCGTCGTGATCTGGCTCCGGGCGACCTATCCGCGACTGCGCGAGGACCAGTTGCAAAAGCTCGCCTGGACCGTCCTCATCCCGCTCGCGCTGGCCCAGATCGCCCTGACCGGCGTCGTGAAGGTAGTGATCTCCTGATGGCACTGGACAACCTGCCGCAGAAGAAGTCCGGCTGGCCCGGCTCCGGGCTGGCCAAGGGGCTGGCTGTCACGCTGCGCACGATGACCCGCAAGACGCACACCGCGCAGTACCCCGACGCACTGCCCGAGCTGCCTCCGCGCAGCCGGGGCGTGATCGGGCTGTTCGAGGAGAACTGCACGGTCTGCATGCTCTGCGCGCGCGAGTGCCCCGACTGGTGCATCTACATCGACTCCCACAAGGAGACGGTGCCCGCCGCGACCCCCGGCGGCCGGGAGCGCAGCCAGAACGTGCTCGACCGCTTCGCCATCGACTTCGCCCTGTGCATGTACTGCGGCATCTGCATCGAGGTCTGCCCCTTCGACGCGCTGTTCTGGTCGCCGGAGTTCGAGTACGCCGAGACCGACATCCGTGAGCTGACCCACGAGCGGGACAAGCTCCGCGAGTGGATGTGGACCGTGCCCGCGCCGCCCGCCCTCGACCCCGGCGCGGAGGAGCCCAAGGAGATCGCCGCCGCCCGCAAGACGGCCGACAAGCTCGCCGCCGTCGCTGCCGCGGCCGACTCGGCCGCGCCAGCCGCGCCGAGCGAGCCGGGTACGCCCGGCGCGGGTGGCGCCGCGCAGGAGGGGCCCGGCGCGTCCGGCGCCCCGGGCGAAGGGGCGCCCTCATGACGCTCGCCGCTGGCCAGGGCTTTCTCTCGCCCACCGGAGTCGAGATCGCCTTCCTCCTCGTCGGCGTCGTGACGCTCGGCGCGGCCGTCATCACCGTCACCACCAAGCAGCTCGTGCACGCGGCGCTGTGGCTCGTGGTGGCGCTCGGCGGCCTCGCGGTGGAGTACCTCCTGCTCACGGCGGAGTTCATCGCCTGGGTGCAGGTGCTGATCTACGTCGGCTCCGTGGTGGTTCTGCTGCTGTTCGGGTTGATGCTCACCAAGGCGCCCATCGGGCGCTCGCCGGACGCCGACTCGGGCAACCGGTGGGCCGCCCTCGCGGTGGCGGTCGCCGCCGCGGGCGCTCTGGTGTGGGTGGTCGTGGACGCCTTCCGCTCCACCTGGATCGACCTGGACACACCGGCGGCCGGGGAGGGCGGGGCCGGCTCGACGCGGGTGACCGGCGAGTTCCTCTTCCGCCACTGGGTGCTGCCCTTCGAGGCGCTGTCCGTCCTGCTGCTCGCGGCACTGGTCGGCGCCATCGTGCTCTCCCGCAAGGACCGCGAGGACCGGGTGACCGGCGGCGGCCAGGGCGGCGCCGCGGGTCGCGCATCCCGCACCGGCGGCGCGGGCCCGGCACGGCTCAGCGGCCGATCCGGCCGCCGCCCCGCGACCGGCACCGGCACCACCGACGGGGGCGCCGCCGAGCGCGCTCCCAGGGAGGGCACCAGCTGATGCACCTCGTCTACCCCGCCGTGCTCGCCGCCCTGCTCTTCTGCGTCGGCCTCTACGGCGTGCTCGCCCGGCGCAACGCGATCCTGGTCCTGATGTCCGTCGAGCTCATGCTCAACGCCGTCAACCTCAACCTCGTCGCCTTCGACGTCTGGCTCCGCGACACCCTGCACGCGGGCCAGGCGCTCACCCTGTTCACCATCGCCGTCGCCGCCGCCGAGATCGGCATCGGCCTCTCCATCGTGCTGCTCGTGTACCGCAACCGTGGCACCTCCGACGTCGACAGACTCCGCGACCTCGCCGACGTCCCCACCGCCGACAGCGCGCCAGCCACCCCCGACAGTGCCGCCGACCTCGCCGATGGCAAGCGTCTGACCAGCGGAGAGGCCGCCGCGTGACGACCACGACCACCGCCGCCCTCGTCCCCCTGCTGCCCTTCCTGGGCGCCGTCGCGGGGTTGCTCTGTGGCCGCCGTGCCCCCGGGTTCGTCCGGCCGCTGGCCGTGCTGCCCACGCTCGCCGCCGCCGTGCTCGCCGTCGTCGTCGCCGTCCGCCAGGGCGGCGAGACACCGGTCGACGCGGCCACCAAGCTCACCGACACCGGCTCGATCCCGATCACCCTCGCCCTGCACGTCGACGGCTTCGCCGCCCTCGTCGCCATCCTGGTCGCGGTCGTCGCCACCTGCGTCCAGAGCTACTCCGTCGGCTACCTGCGCGAGGACCCGCGCTACCCCTCGTACGCCGCGCTCGTCTCGCTCTTCACCTCCGCGATGCTGCTCGTCGTCTACTCCGACGACCTGATCGTGCTGCTCGTCGGCTGGGAGGTCATGGGCATCTGCTCGTACTTCCTGGTCGGGCACTACTGGGAGACGGCCGCCGCGCGCTCGGCCTCGCTCAAGGCGTTCCTGGTCACCAAGCTCGGCGACGTGCCGTTCCTGATCGGCGTCTTCGCGCTCGCCGCCGACACCGGGACGTTCCGGATCAGCGAGATCTACGCCGGGCTCACCGCCGGCGGCCCCGGCCAGTCCGGCAGCGGCTTCGAGCTCGACCACCCCACCGTCATCGCGCTGCTGCTGCTCGCCGGCGTCGCGGGCAAGTCAGCCCAGTTCCCGCTGCACACCTGGCTGCCGGACGCGATGGCCGGCCCGACCCCGGTCTCCGCGCTCATCCACGCCGCGACGATGGTGGCGGCCGGCGTCTACTTCATCGCCCGACTGCTGCCCGTCTTCGCCGCGTCCGCCGCCGCGCTGGCCACCCTCGCCGTCATGGCCGCGATCACCATGGTGGGCTCCGCGCTCGCCGCGCTCGCCCAGGACGACATCAAACGGGTCCTGGCCTACTCGACCGTCGGCCAGCTCGGGTACATGACCGGCGCGCTGGCCGTCGGCGACCGCGGTGCCGCCGTCTTCCACCTGATGACGCACGGCGCGTTCAAGGCCCTGCTCTTCCTGGGGGCCGGCGTCATCATCCACGCCGCAGGCACCAACTCGCTGGCCGCCATGTCCCGGATGAGCGGCCTCGCCCGACGCATTCCCGACGCGTACTGGACGATGAGCGTGGCCCTGCTCGCGCTCGCGGCGATCCCGCCGTTCGCCGGCTTCTTCTCCAAGGAGGCCGTGCTGGGCGCGGCCGAGTCCGTCGCCACCGGACACGGCGCCACCGAGTCCGCGTACGACGTGCCCGGCGCCGTCGGTTGGGTCGTGCTGATCGCCGGCCTGGTCACGGCCCTGCTCACAGCGGGGTACGCGACCCGGCTGTGGCTTCTGGCCTTCCGTGGCAGCGGCCCGGAGGCCCCCGACCACGGCAGGCAGCCGCTGGTCATGAACGTCGTGCTGTGGGTCCTGTTCGTGCCGGCCGCCGGCCTCGGGGTGGCCACCGGCCACCTCCCGAGCTGGTTCGACGACCACTCGCTCGACCCGACCCTCACCACCTCCGTACTCGGCACCGGCTTCGCCCTGGTCGGCGGTCTGATGACGTACGCGACCTGGCGGCACACCACCGCACTCGGCGACCGGCCCCCGCTCGGCGCCGTCGCCGCGCACCCGCGAGCCGAGCCCGCCGTGTCCGAGATCGAGGCCATCGCCAGCCACGAACCGGCCTACGGCAGCATCGCCACGGCGCCCGACCCGGCCGACCCGGGCCGGCTGCTGCTCGGCCCGCTGCACCGGCACGCGGCGGTCGGCTTCCACCTGGACGCGGTGTACGCGGCGGTGTTCGTCCGCCCCGTGCGGGCCGCCGCCCGCCTCGTCCGCTTCCTCGACCGCGAGGTCGTCGAGACGTACGTCAAGGGCGCCTCCGCCGCGCCCGGCCTGCTCGGCGCGGCCGTACGCAGGACGCAGACCGGCAACGTGCAGACGTACCTGAGCGCGTTGCTGGCCGGTTCGCTGGTGCTCGTCGTCGCCGTCGTCGTCACCGCGACGGGAGGCTGACCCATGCCGCGCCCCCCGTACGCCCACCGCCCCGGGCCCGCCCACCGAACCCACCGCCAGGGGCCGACCCGCCGCACCCGGCCGGCCCCGCCCGGGCCGGTCACCGCGACGCACCCGGCCCTGGCGGCCGGCCGCCACCCCGAGGAGCCTTTGAGGTGAGTCAGAACGTGATGCAACTCCTCCTCGCGGCCATCGTCGTCCTTCCGCTGATCGGCGCGGTCGCCGCGCTGTTGCCCGCCCCGCCCGGACTGCGCGGGCGCGACCCGGAGCAGGCCGTACTGCGCCACGGCGTCACCGTCACCGGGCTGGTCCTGGCCCTGTCCATCGCCCTGGCGGTCGGCTTTGACCACGACCGCTCCGAGGCGATGCAGGCGACCACCGACATCCGGTGGATTCCGGCCCTGGACATCCGAATCCACCTGGGCGTCGACGGCATCTCGCTGCCGCTGCTGGTCATGACCACGCTGCTCACCTTCCTCTGCGCGCTCTACAGCTACTACCGCATGCCCGCGGGCCCCTCGCCGGCAGCGTTCGTGGCGCTGCTGCTCGTCCTGGAAGCCGGCACCCTCGCCACCTTCGCCGTCCTCGACCTGATCCTCTTCTTCCTCGCGTTCGAGATGGTGCTCATCCCGATGTACTTCCTGATCGCCCGCTGGGGCGGCCAGGAGAGCGCGGCGAGCCCCACCGCCACGGCGGCGACCGGCACGCCCCCGGCCACCCCGGCCGACGGCGCCCGCCCCGGCGCCGAGCGCGAGCGGGCCGCCTGGCGGTTCATCCTCTACACGCTGCTCGGCTCCGTCGTCATGCTGCTGGGCCTCCTGCTCATCGGACTCAAGGCCGGCACCTTCGACATGGTGGAGCTCGCCGCCGACCACGGGGCCGGGCTCAGCCACTCCACGCAGGTCATCGCCGTGCTCGCGATCGGCATCGGCCTCGCCGTGAAGGCGCCCATGTGGCCGCTGCACAGCTGGCTGCCCGACGCGCACACCGCCGCGCCCACCGTCGGCTCCGTCCTCCTGGCGGGTGTGCTGCTGAAGATGGGCACCTACGGCCTCGTGCGCATCGCGCTGCCGATGGCCCCCGACGGCGCCCACACCCTGGCCCCCTACCTCGCGGCGTTCGCCGTCGTCGGCATCCTCTACGGCTCGCTGGCCTGCCTCGCCCTGGCCCTGCCCGCATCCGGCGCGGGCGCGAGCGGGCCCGCCGCCGCGCTGACCCCCACCCGGCCCAAGGCCGACCTCAAGCGCCTGATCGCCTACTCCTCGGTCGGCCACATGGGCTTCGTCCTCCTCGGCATCGCCACCCTCACCCCCACCGGTGTCAACGGCGCGCTCTTCGCCAACATCGCCCACGGCCTCATCACCGGCCTGCTGTTCTTCCTGGTCGGCGGCCTGAAGGAGCGCTTCGGCAGTACCGACCTGGACCAGCTCGCAGGGGGCGCGCGGGCCTCGGGCGCCGCGCTGTACGGCAGGGCCCCGCGCCTGGGCGGGCTGCTGGCCTTCGGCGCCATCGCCTCCCTCGGCCTGCCCGGCCTCGCCGGCTTCTGGGGCGAGATGCTGGCCATGTTCGGCGCGTACGAACCGGCCGCCGGCCTCAGCCGCCCCGCCTACCTGACCTTCCTCGCGCTCGCCGGCCTCGGCACCCTGCTGACGGCCGCGTACCTGCTGATCGTGGTGCGACGGGTGTGCATGGGCGAGCACGACACGAGTGGCGGCGCTGTCGTCGCGGCCGGTGCCCCGGGTTCGGGCGGTGCGGTGCCCGCCGCCGTCGCGGCGGTCATCGGCGCGTCCGGCACACCGGACGGCACCGCTCCCGCCAGCCGTACGACCACGCCCGACGCCACCACGCCGACGCCCGCCGCGTCGGCCACCGACGCCACCGGGGGCCAGGCGCCCGCGAGCGCGCGCGGCGGTGACGCCATCCCCGATGTCCGAGGCCACGAACTCGCCGCCTGGACGCCGCTCGTCGTCCTCACCGTCCTCGCCGGGCTCTGGCCCGCGGCCCTGCTGGGGCTGACCGACCCGGCCGTGCAGCACCTCCTCGGAGGCGGGAGCTGATGAACACCACCGCCGCGAGCGCCGTCCAGTCCATCGACTGGCTGGCCATCGCCCCGCCCACCCTCACCGCCCTCGTCGGCCTCGTCGTGCTGGTCGCCGACCTGTTCCTGGCCGAACGGCACAAGCCGCTGCTCGGCTGGGTCGCGGTGGCCGGGCTCGCCGTCGCCGGGCTGTCCCTGCTGCCGCTGCGAGCCGGCGACAGGTCCACGTTCTGCCTGGTCTCCGACGGGGACGTGTGCAGCTACGTCGCCGACGACTTCACCGTCGCCATCCAGCTCCTGGTGCTCGGCGGGGCCCTGCTGACGGCCCTGCTGTCGCTGCACACCGTGACGGAGCAGAAGCTGCCGGCCGGCGAGTACTGGTTCCTACTGCTGTCCTCGGCGGCCGGCGCCGCGCTGCTGCCCGCCTCCCGCGACCTGGCCACGCTGGTCATCGCCCTGGAGGTCGCCTCCCTGCCCGCCTTCGCCCTCGTCGGCATGCGCCGGGACGACCGCCGCTCCTCCGAGGCGGCGCTCAAGTTCTTCCTCTCCTCCGTCGTCGCCACGGCGGTCACCCTGCTGGGCGTGAGCTTCGTCTACGCCACCACCGGCGGCATGCACGTCGCCACCGTCGCCGAGGGCCTCACCCAGGTCGACCCGCGACTGGAGACGCTCGCGCGGACGGGCGTGGCCCTCACCCTGATCGGCTTCGCCTTCAAGACGGCGGCCGTGCCCTTCCACTTCTGGGTCCCCGACACCTACGTCGGCGCCCCCCTGCCCATCGCCGCCTACCTCTCCGTCATCGGCAAGGCCGTCGGCTTCACCGGCCTGATCGTCGTGACCGTCCGCGCCTTCCCCTCGTACGCGGACGTGTGGGGCCCGGCGATCGCCGTACTCGCCGCGCTCACCATGACGGTGGGCAACGTGGCCGCCCTCCGGCAGCGCCCCGAGCACGCGCACAGCGCCGTACGCCTGCTGGCCTGGTCCTCCGTCGGTCAGGCCGGCTACCTGCTGGTCCCCATCGCGGCGGCCGGCTACGCCGACTCCACGGCCGACGCGGAGCACGCGATCGGCGCCACCGTCGCCTACGCGCTGATGTACGCCGCCGTCAACCTCGGGGCCTTCGCCGTCGTGGCGCTCGTCGCCCACACCACCCGGCGCGCCGACGACGGCACCGGCCACCGCCTGACCGACCACCGCGCCCTGTACGCCACCCACCCGCTGGCCGCCCTCGCGCTCGGCTTCCTCCTGCTGTGCCTGGCCGGACTGCCGCCGGGCGTCATCGGCCTGTTCGCCAAGGTCGCCGTCTTCTCCGCGGTGGTGGACGCGGGCCTTGGCTGGCTCGCCGTCGTGATGGCCGTCAACGTCGTGATCGCGCTGTACTACTACCTCCAGTGGACGGCGGCCCTCTTCCGCGCACCCGCCCCCACCGAGGCCCCGGCCCCCGCGAGCGGCCCCACCGCCGCGCCGGCCCGCCCGGCCACGCCGGCCGACCCACCGGGCGAGGCGGCCACGCCACCCGGCCCGGCCACGGACGCCACCACGACCGCGAGCCCGGCCGCCGGCGGGCTCGCGCTGCGAGCACCGGCCCCGGCCGACGGTCAGCCGCTCCCGACAGGGGCCACTCCGGATCGCGTACGCCCGCGCGTCCCGGCCACTCTGACCGCGACGGTCGTCCTGACCACCGCGATCGGCATCGCCCTGTCCGGCGCCCCGCAACTGGTGCTGCGCTTCGCGTCGGGCACGCTGTTCTAACCCGAGCGAGCCTCCCGGTGCCCTGACCCTTCCCCGAGCCTCAGCCTTCCCCGAGCCCGAGCCCGGAGGCGGCAGCGCGGCCGGGGTCCGGCCGGGCGAACCCCACATATCGGCCACCTCGCCGGGGCGTGACGGGCCTCACCCGCCACCCTGTCCCCGGGCCCCGTGTGCGCGAACCGAGCCGCTGGCAAGGAGCCCCCTTCGGCCATCAGGGCCCGCCTCCGCTTCCTCGACACACCCACGTGACCTGCACAGACGCTGGAACACCGGGAATCCCGTCCGTCGCCACGGGCGATCGCCGGGCCGTTCCGTCGGCCCTCGCGGGCACCGCGCCGGCCGGGTTCCGGCCGCCCGGCGCGGGGGAACTAGGCCCTCTCATCTCGCGTTGACCAGTGATGGAGGGTCCACTGGAAGCTGGAGAAACCGCGAGAGGTTCCCCCCTGCCGTACCACTTGGAGGGCGTACCGTGCACCGCCGGCACAATGGGCTCAAGACAGCCGTACTCCTCGGGGGACTGTCCGCACTCATCATCGTCATCGGTGGGATGTTCGGCCGCACGGGACTGGTCATCGCCGTCGTCGTCGCGCTCGGCACCAACGCGTACGCGTACTGGAACAGCGACAAACTCGCCCTGCGAGCGATGCGAGCCCGCCCGGTCAGCGAGTTCGAGGCGCCGGACCTCTACCGCATGGTCCGCGAGCTCTCCACGGCCGCGCGCCAGCCGATGCCCCGGCTGTACATCTCGCCGACCGAGGCCCCGAACGCCTTCGCCACCGGCCGCAACCCCCGCAACGCGGCCGTGTGCTGCACCGACGGCATCCTGCGCATACTGAACGAACGCGAGCTGCGCGGCGTCATCGGCCACGAGCTGAGCCACGTCTACAACCGCGACATCCTCATCTCCTCCATCGCGGGCGCCCTCGCGAGCGTGGTGATGTTCCTGGTGAACTTCGCCTGGCTGATCCCCATCGGCCGGTCCGACGACGACGACGGCCCCGGCTTCCTCGGCATGTTGCTGATCATGCTGCTGGGCCCGCTGGCCGCCTCCGTCATCCAGCTCGCGGTCAGCCGTTCACGCGAGTACGAGGCGGACGCGTCGGGCGCGCAGCTCACCGGCGACCCGCTGGCCCTCGCCGACGCCCTGCGCAAGCTGGACGCGGGCACGCGACAGCTTCCGCTGCCGCCGGAGCCGCGACTGGAAACGGCGAGCCACATGATGATCGCCAACCCCTTCCGCCCGGGTAGCGGCATGACCAAACTGTTCTCCACCCACCCACCCATGGCGGAACGCATCCGCCGCCTCGAAAAAATGGCGGGACACTAACCCGATGAAGACGATCCTGAATGTCATCTGGCTGGTCCTGTCCGGCTTCTGGCTGGCCTGCGCGTACGTCGTGGCGGGCCTCATCCTCTGCATCACGATCATCGGCATTCCCTTCGGCGTCGCCTCCTTCCGCATCGCCCGCTTCGCGCTGTGGCCCTTCGGCTACACCACCGTCGAGCGCCACGACGCCGGTGCGCCCTCCTGCGTCGGCAACGTGCTGTGGCTGCTCCTGGCCGGCTGGTGGCTGGCACTGAGCCACATCGTCACCGGGCTCCTGCTCTGCGTCTCGATCATCGGCATCCCGCTGGGCGTGGCCAACTTCAAGCTGATCCCGATCTCGCTGACCCCCCTGGGCCGTGACATCGTCCCCTCGGACCAGCCGTTCGCGGTGCGTTGAGCGGGCGACGCGGCAGGGGGCGGGGCGGGGCAACCGTGCCGTAGGCCCGCAGGACCAGGAGCCGTGGCGGTCCCCTGCCCAACCACCGGCGACCCTCGGCCGATGCCGATGCCGATGCCGATGCCGATGCCGGTTTCGCGCGGCCTGACGTCACCCGGCGTGGAGCGCCCCGCTGGGCAGGGAGGCGTACGTCGGGCCGGCTGTCACCGTGAGGCCAGGGAACGCACGTGGTGGTGCCGCCCCTCGGCGATCGCGAGCAGCTCGGCTCGCAGGCTCTCGCGGGTCCTCCCACGCGTCTTGACCGCGTGACAGTTCGGGCACAGGGCGACCATCCGCGAGGGGTGGTCGCGCCCGCCGGTGGATATGTCCTGGACGTGGTCGACCTCAAGGAGGGGTTGGCCGCTGTCCGTCACGTCCTCTGGCTGGCCGGAGCACCGCGGGTTCTCGCAGCGTCGGTGACTGCGGACGAGGACCGCCTCGCGGGCCCGTCGCGAACGCAGCGGCACCTTCGACCGGCGTGGCACGCGCTGTCCGTGCCGGGCCTCCTCGTCCTGGTCGACCAGCTGACACAACCGCTCGTACCGCGCGGCGATCAGCGCGTCGCGGGGGACCTCGTCCCGGTCGACGCCGGCCTCGGCCGCCCGCGTGGGCGGTACGGGCGGGAGGGGAGCCGCGGACCTGCCCGTGGGCGAGGGCGCGGACGGCTCCCGCTGGAGCCCGACATCGGCGAGCAGGGCCCCCACGCGCTCCACGGCTACGCCGTCGAAGTACGCGAGCAGGACGCGCACGCAGCGGGCGCGGTCCGAAGCCGAGCCACGCACCCTCGCGTACACGGCCGAGGACAGTCCCGTGCTCGGCTGGTGCGTGGCGAACCACGTCGCCAGCCCGCTGTCGCCGGGGGCGCTGGGAGCCGCGCCGGAGTGGTCGCGCATCACCCACAGGCCGGCGCGGTGCAAGGCCGCCGTGGGGTGGTCGGGGCGGGGAGGCTCGCCGCGCGCCCCGTGCCGGGACACCAGCCGCCCCACCTCCCGCTCGACGGTGCTCCAGGGGGCGAGCCGCTCATCGCCACGCTGGGCCCGCCCGATGGCCCACAGCAGCAGTATCGGCTGGTAGAGCGCAGGTCCGTGCGGAGTCGATCGCACGCGCAACTCGGCGATCGCGGCTTCGAACGTGCTGTACGCCCGCGCGGCCGGCTGCCCCGCACCGTCGGGCGCCTCCGCTGGCCCCGCTCCCCGTCCGGCCGGGGCGGGCACCTCCGCGTCGACCACGGTGAAGCCGAGCCGCCGCGGCAGCGACACGACGGTCGCCAGGCCACCGGAGAAGTCTTTCGGCGCCAACGCGGACCCTCCCGGCAGAAAGCCGTGCGCGGCGCCGACGATCGCCTTGGAGTCGTAGAGCCCGCCCTGGTACGAGAGCCGCAGCCGACGGGCCCGCCCGAACCCGTACGCGCGGAGGAAGACGTCCCGGCCCAGCCGGTCGCACTCCTCGATGGCGCGGAGCACCTCCGCGCGGGTGATCTCTCGTAAGGCCATGTACGCACCGTAGGCGACACCACTGACAACGCGGCCTGACCTGGGGCGCGGTACGCGTGCGAGGCGCGCCCGTCCCAACGCGGCCACCAGGGCGGGCGCGCGGCCGGCGCGGTCGCGGCCGCGCGTGAGGGCAGTGACGGGGGTCTGGGACGGCACCGGGTGCGGCCCGCCAGGGCCCCGGGCCCGAACGCGGGCGTCGAACGGTGCTCGCGGCGCCGTGCGCGCGCTCGGGCGCCGGGCTGTCGGGGGTCCCATCGACCGTCGACAACCCGGCGGCGGGAGCTACCGGTAGTTCACGAACTGCAGCGCGAAGTCGAGGTCCTTGCCCTTCAGGAGGGCCTGGACGGCCTGCAGGTCGTCGCGGCTCTTCGAGGAGACCCGCAGTTCCTCGCCCTGGACCTGCGCCTTGACGCCCTTGGGGCCCTCGTCGCGAATGATCTTGGCGACCTTCTTCGCGTTGTCCTGCGAGATCCCCTCCTGCAGCGAGGCGGAGATCCTCCACTCCTTGCCGGACGCCTGCGGCTCGCCCGCGTCCAGTGCCTTCAGCGAGATGCCGCGCTTGACCAGCTTCGTCTCGAAGATGTCGAGCACGGCCTTCACCCGCTCCTCGGCGTTGGCCCGCATCTCGATCTTCTCGCCCGACCAGGCGATCGAGGCGTCCACGCCCTTGAAGTCGTAGCGCTGCGCGATCTCCTTGGCGGCCTGGTTGAGGGCGTTGTCGACCTCCTGCCGCTCGACCTTCGAGACGATGTCGAAACTGGAGTCGGCCATGGTGAGTTGGCTCCTCGTACGTAGATCCGTCAGGGAAGCGGCCCAGCGGACCGCGCTGCCAGCCTAGCCACCTCGGTCGCACTCCAGCGGCGATCAACCCGGTGGCGGACCACCCCCTGGCATCGGGTATGGTTTACGTCGTTGCCAGGGAGCCCCAAGCAAGTGAGGCAAGGGGCGGAATTCCTGGCCACATCCCAGGCGGTGTGCCCGAGTGGCCAATGGGAGCGGACTGTAAATCCGTCGGCTTAGCCTACCCAGGTTCGAATCCTGGCGCCGCCACGCTATGGGAGACGGCCCTTGATCTGCGGAGACGCGGATCAGGGGCCGTTTTGTTGTGCCTGGGAAAGACGGCTCCCGGTGAGCGCTTCGGCCGAGGTGCCCCGCCCGCCGCATTCGTCCGCCGAACAGGGGTCGTCCCAAGCCCTGTGGGCACCCGTCGCATATGTGCGATCCGCGCCGGCCGTAAGCCGCCCGGAGGTATCGGGCCGGGCCAGGCCGCCCGCCGGAAAACATCCACACCCGCGATACCTGTGCCCTTCCCGGAAAGTAGGCGCCAGCTCGACGCGGCAGGCGCCACACGCTGCGCACGCGCCACGAACCGCCCGGCCACGTACTCCGTGGGGCCAGTGATCCGTTGCCGGGGTCGCTGGCCGGCCACAAGGATTGCTCGCCACGGGGAATCGAGGAGAACACCGCCGCCCCGTGACGTGCGCTCGGGGAGATTCCTGGCGCACAGCGGGGAAACTCCCGGGAATGACTGGAGTGTGCGACGAGTCGAATACCGTGCCGAATTCGCCGTTGGGTGATGCGCCACCGCGGGCGGAATTCGGTGGTGCGTATCGGTGGCCCACCCGGCTTTCGGGGCCGGTGCGAGCGGGTGCGGACGCTCGCTCTCAGGCGCGGTGCTTTCCGGCGGGCTCGTAGATCCGTACGGCCTGGCGGGAAAGGCGGGCGACGAGTATGCCCAGGGCTCCGCCGAGAGTGTTGAAGAGCAGGTCGTCGACGTCGACCGTGCGGCCCGCGGCCATGACGAACTGGGTGGTCTCGATGGCCGCGCTGGCCAGGAAGCAGGAGCCGATGGTGAAAGGGGCGCCGAGGGCGGGAAACGAAAGGGTCAGAAGGGCGGCCAGGGGGGTGAACATGACGGCGTTGGCGATCTGGAGACGCACGATCATGTCGCGTTCCTCGGCGAAGAGGCCGGCGCCGGCGTAGCCGCTCGGTTCCCACATTCCCTCGCCGGGAATCCAGGTGATCGCGTGGCCGCCGGTGCCCAGCGGCTGGGTGGGGGCCACGGTGGCGGCCAGGGTGAGGCCGGCCCAGCACAGGAGAAGGGCCCGCGTCGCGCGTGCGGCGCGGCTCCCGTCGCCGCGGGTGAGCCACCAGGAGCCGGCCAGGCACAGCCCGACGGTTGCCGTGAGGAACAGGGCGATCGTCGCCGGGCTCACGTACAGCACGACTCGCCACATGCGCACGTCCTAGTCGGTAAGGCGTTCTGGTGTGGAGGGCGTCGCGGTCAAGCGCCCTGTCCCACGGATGCCCGGGCCGTGTTCGGCCCGGCGCTGACTCAGGGGCAGCGCCATTTGGTCACGAAGACCCGCTCCCGGTACTCCATGACGCCGCGAATGCACTCGTCCTTGTTGATCTCGTGTCTCCTGCTCAGTTCGGCGACACCGTTCGTTGTTCTCTTGTTGCCGAACCAGAGTTCCCATGCCGTGACGTTCGAGTCTTTTCGCTGCGAGCCGAGTCGGACGGTGATCTCCCCGCCCCTGTCGCGTACGTACCGGGCTCGCCAGGTGAAAGTCCCGGTCTTTCCGATCTTCCCGCCCTTGATGCAGAGCGAACCGTTGGTCAGCTTTCCGCAGCCCGCCGGCGTCGCGCTCGCCGGCGGGGCGAGGGCCACTGTACTGCCGAGAACGGCGGCCAAGGATATGGAAACTCCCAGCGTGTGTTTGGCGTTCATTCCCCTCCCCATCGAACTCTCGTTTCGATATGCGTGGGGCACCCGTCAGGCTTTATCACGCTACCCATTAGGTGCGGTCCACGCGGGGTATAAACACGCCAAAGGAAAGGAAGCGATCACTTGCCGGGACGTATCGTTTCCTCTTGTGCGAGGAAAAGGCGTTCGCTGATCGCGTCGTCATGATCCCGAATGCCACGCGGCGAGCCCGGGGCGCGGCCACCGCTTCTCACCAGGGGCGAGCGTCGCGGGCCGTGCGGAGCGGGGCGTGTTCGCGTCCGTCGCGAAGGCGCTCGCCGGCGTGGGCGTGGCCAGGGGTCGCGTTCTCTCGTGGCGCCGCCCGCGCGGGGGCGATCGGTACGGACCGGCGCGCGGCGGGGGCTCCTCGGCGCGGGGCGTGGCGCCGCCGCCGACCACGACGTACGCACCCCGAGCCCCAGCGGCCCCGCTTCGCCCCATCCGCCACGCCCGGCCCACCCCACGCGCCTCACCGCTCCGGTGCGGCCCCACCGGCAGCGGCACCCCGTCGGGCCACAGAGGTCCCTGCCCCGCTCGGAGGCCCCACGGCGGGGGCGGGGTGGGGGAGCGCGGTCCGTCGTACGGGGCGTGTCCGATATCGCTCCGCAGCCCCCGCGCCCGGCACCGTGGCGCGCGGCCGGCGGGGCCGGGGCACGTCGACCCCGCCCCCGTGCGGCCCCAGCCGGGGGCCCCAGCCCCGCGACCGGTCCGCCGCACCCCGCCCGGCGGCGCGCGCTCAGCCCCCGGCCGCCGCCCGGCGCCGCGCGCCGCGCCCGCTCAGCGTCCCGCGAGCGCCTTCACCGCGTCGGCGACGGGCGTCGTACCGTTGACCAGCTCCAGGGTCCGGCCGACGGAGGCCGGCTCGTCGAGGAGGGCGGCCAGGACCGCGGCCACGTCCTGCCGGGTGATCTCGGTATGGCCCGTCGACTCGGCGAGGGTGACCAGGCCGGTGCCGGGCTCGTCGGTCAGGCGGCCCGGGCGCAGGATGGTCCAGTCGAGCCCGGCTCGGGCGCGTACGTCCGCGTCGGCCGCGCCCTTGGCCCGCAGGTACGCCGCGAAGACCGGATCGGTGTCGGCGGTCGGCTCCCGGTCGGCGCCCATCGCCGAGACGACGACGAAGCGGCGTACGCCGGCGCTCTCGGCCGCGTCGGCGAACAGCACCGCCGCCGCGTGGTCGACCGTGCGCTTGCGTTCCGTACCGCTGCCCGGACCGGCCCCGGCCGCGAACACCGCCGCGTCCGCGGCCTCCAGATGGCGGGCCACCTCGGCGACCGTCGCCCGCTCCAGATCGCACACGACGGGCTCGGCGCCCGCCGCCAGCAGGTCCCCGGCCTGCTCCGGCCTGCGGATGATCCCCGCGACCTCGTCTCCGCGCCCGGCGAGCAACCGCTCCAGCCGTAGCGCGATCTGACCATGTCCACCTGCGATGACAATGCGCATGCTCCGACCGTACGCCGCGGCCCCGTGCAACCTTTAGCGCCACTCGTGGGTCTCCTCTTTCGTCCCTGGTCGTATGTCGGCGATGCGACCGTTTGTCGGCGACGGGCCGGACGCGGCACGCGGGCGTACGACGGGGCTCGGGCGCGGGGCTCGGCGTGCGCGGGGCTCGCGGCTGGGCCGCCACATCGCGTACGGGCACACCGGCGCGGGGCGGTGCGTACGACAGCGGCTTTGGTCGCGACCGGGGTGGGAGCCGTGCGGGGTGGCCGTTACGCGGGCGCCAGCGGCGCGCCGTGTACGTACCATCTTCAGGTCAGTTGTCTCGCGGTGAGCGCGTGGTGGTGCGAGGTGCGCCGACCCGCCGGCCGGGGACACGTCGTGATCCACATGAGAACCACATGTGGTCAAGAAGGGGAGCGCGGGGGAGGGCAGCCTCTTTCGTGCCGCCACGCTAGAGGAGCTAGCCATTACCGCCATCCGTAAGTCCCTGGTCGCTGTCGGCTGCACTGTCGCGCTCGCAGCCGGTTCCACTGCCTGCGGTAGCGAGGAGAAGCTCTCCTCGGAGCAGCGCGTTTCCCGCGCCACCAACAGCTTCGGCGAGCGGGACGCGATATCCGTTCAGCTGGCCTTCGACACCACTCCCGAGCAGATGCGCCTGTTCGCCGAGGACAAGGACGACCCGATGCCGCCGGAGGCGGCCGAGTTCCTGTCCAAGATGGAGGTGACGTTCTCGGCGCGGTCCAACAAGTCCCTGGAGACCTCCGGGGAGAAGGACGTGACGAGCAGCCAGCTCAAGCTGTCGGGCCCCGGCGGCGACGTGGCCGAGTACCGCCTGGTCGACAAGTCCGCCTACTACCGGCTGAACCTGAAGCAGTTCGCCAAGCTCAGCGGCGAGACGGCACCCCCGGTCGAGGAGCTCAAGAGCCAGCTCCCGGAGGGCTTCGAGGCCGGCAAGGCGATCCTCGACGGCAAGTGGGTCAAGATCGACGCCGCTGACCTGGAGACGATGCGGCGCGACATGACCGAGCTCTCGGAGTCCGAGAAGGGCGAGCCGGGCTCGGCCACCCCCACGGACGACCCCACGCTGAGCGCGGAGACCAGCAAGAAGCTGATGGAGTCCCTCCGCAAGGCCTTCGCCGGCCAGGTCACCCTGAAGGAGAACGGGCGCAAGGACGGCGCGGACCGCGTGCTGGCCACGGTGCCCGTCCGCCCGCTGGCGACGGCCATCGTCAACGGCCTGCGGCCGATCGCCAAGGAGCTGCCCGGCGGCGAGAAGGAACTGCCGACCGAGAAGGACCTGCGGGAGCTGCCGGACAACAAGGCCACGGTCGACCTCGCCCTCAAGGGCAACGAGCTCAGCGGCGCCACGCTGGACCTGGCCGAGTTCGACGTCGAGACCAAGAAGAAGCTGGCCGGCCACGGTGACGGAAAGCTGCTGATGAACCTGTCGTTCGACGAGCCCGTCGACGTCAGCGCCCCCGCCGGCGCCGTCAAGGTGGACATCAAGCAGCTCATGACGGGCCTCGGCTCGCTGTTCAGCGGCAGCATGGGCGAGGAGGACATGGCCGACGGCGGCGACCCCTTCGCCGACGAGACCGCCCTGGACGAGGAGTTCGCCGGCCTCGACTGACCGTCAGCCGCACCCGGCCGTACGGACGCCCACCACCGTGCCCCGTACGCCCCACGCGACTACCCCCGCCGCCCCGCCGGCCCGCCTTCGGGTGGACCGGCGGGGCGGCGGCGTGTGCGGGAGGGCGCGGAGGTCTAGCCCCGGGGCGGCTGGCGGCCGTCGCCGTGCGGCGTACGCGCCTGGCGGGGGAGGTCGAGCGCGACCACGGCGGCCGAGTCGCAGTACTCGCGCACCGCGCTGGTCCGTGCCACCACCCGGCCCCGGTGCACCACCACCCGGCTGTACGCGAGGGAGAGCGCGCCGGCCACGCTCTCGCCGCGCACGGCCAGCAACTCCGCGGGAAACCCCGCCTCCACTCGCACCTCGGGCAGCCCCATCGCCGCCCTGGCCTGGTCACTGACCGCCTCGTACGCCTCCGGTGGCGTCAGCCCCTCGCGCGAGGCGAGCAGGAACGCGGCCTCCAACGGGTCACCGCGACCCACCGGGTTGGCCGTGTCCCGCAGGGCGCCGCTCCCCGCTGCGACGCGTACGCCCGCCGCGCGCAACAGCCGCACCGGCGCGCACGGGGAGACGGGCGAGCGCCGCTCCTCCAGCGCGCCGCACTCCGCCTGGGGCAGGCAGCACACGGTGATGCCGGCCGCGGCGAGCTGGTCGGCCGCGCGCGCGGCGAGCTGGTGCGGCAGCCGGGTCAGGCCGCCGCAGGGGCCGAGCGTGACGCCGGGGCGCAGCCCGCCGGCCATCGCCGCGAACCGGGCGAGCAGCGCCGGATCGTCCCCGTCCAGATGCAGGTCGACGGCGCAGCCGTGCTCGGCGGCCAGCTCCAGCACGGCCTCCACGTGGCCGGTCGGATCGGGGTCGAGGTCCGGGCAGCCACCGATGACACCGGCGCCCATCTTCACCGCGTCCCGCAGCATCGCGAGCCCCTCGGCGCCGGCGATGCCGGTCAGCGTGCGCGGCATGGCCACCGCCGACACGTCGACGAGCCCGCCCAGCGCGCGGCGGGCGAGCAGCACCGCCTCCAGCGCGCCGAGGCCGGACACGTCCCCGACGCGCACGTGGGTGCGCAGCGCGGTCGCGCCGTGGCCGAGCTGGAGCAGCGCGGCCTCGGTGGCGCGGCGTTGGACATCGTCGGGGGCGTACGCGGCGGGGCCGTCCGCCTCGGCGGTGAGGGCCAGGTCCACATGGCCGTGGGGTTCGGCGGGGGCGGGCAGCAGCAGGTAGCCGCTGAGGTCGACGCGGGTCCCGGGGGCGAGGCTGCCCGCGGTGCCCACCGCCTCGACGCGACCGCCACTGAGCCGTACGTCGACGGTGCGCCCGTCCGCGAGCCGGGCGCCGCTGAGCAGCAGCGCGGTCGCGTCGGATGCCGCACCGTCGTTTCTGGGGGGCTGCTGCGGCTGGCTGTCGGGCATCGCGCTCCTGTGAGTGGCGAGAAGTGCGGGTCGGGGGAGGGCCGTGCCCCGTGGCTTCCGGCGGCCCGGTGGTCGCGGGGGCGGGTCGGGGGCCGGGCGGGGGCGGATGCTGGTCTCCGGGGTGGGGGCCAGCGCGGGCGACGGGGCGTGCGCGGGCGCACGGTGGCGCCGCGCCAAGATCACTCGGCGTGCCCCGAGCCTAGGGCGAGGTCGGGACGGCTTCGCGGAGGAGCCGAATAGTCGTACCGGTGTGGTGGCGGGGCGTTCACCGGCCGCCACCAGGCGGGCGGATACGGATTTCACGATCGGCCGCAGAGCGTGTAATGTCTTCATCGCTCGCCCCAATAGCTCAGTCGGCAGAGCGTCTCCATGGTAAGGAGAAGGTCTACGGTTCGATTCCGTATTGGGGCTCTGATGTGTGAGGTTGCCTACCCGGTTTAATCGGGTAGGTGCCACTCGCATCACAGCGGTGTAGCTCAGTCGGTAGAGCAAGCGGCTCATAATCGCTGTGTCACCGGTTCAAGTCCGGTCACCGCTACTGACAGTAGCCGATTGTGGGGTCGGTCCTTCGATCGGCTACTCTTTTCTGCGTTCATCCATCCGTCCCCTCGGGCTGATCCCCTGGGGCGGCCCCACGTTCAAGGAGCACTCACGTGGCTGCCACCGACGTCCGCCCGAAGATCACGCTGGCCTGCGTGGAGTGCAAGGAGCGGAACTACATCACCAAGAAGAACCGGCGTAACAACCCGGACCGTCTTGAGATGAAGAAGCACTGCCCTCGTTGCAACTCGCACACCGCGCACCGCGAGACGCGATAATTCAGGCTCGTTCACGAGGCCGCTCCCAGCCTGGGGGCGGCCTCGTGGCGTTCTACGTACAGATCACGACAGTCGCAGGAGGTGCGAGCGATGCCGCTCGACGAGAGCTACGTCGGACGGGCCTATCCGCCCACCGAGCCGTACGAGGTGGGTCGCGAGAAGATCCGCGAGTTCGCCGAGGCGATCGGGGAGACCAGTGGCGTCTACACCGACCCGAAGGCGGCGCGGGCGCTTGGGCATCCTGACGTGATCGCCCCGCCGACCTTTGTGTTCTCCCTCTCCTATCGCGCGGCCCATCAGGTCATTCACGACCCCCAGCTCGGCCTCGACTACAGCCGGGTCGTCCACGGCGACCAGGGTTTCCAGTACGTGCGCCCGGTGCGGGCCGGCGACTGGCTGTCGGTCACTTCCACCATCGAGTCGGTCAGAACCATGGCAGGTAACGACATCCTCGTCGTGCGCGGCGACGTGCACGATAAGGGTGGCGAACTCGTGGTGACCGCGCGCACGATGCTCGTGGCCCGTGGCGCTGACGGGAAGTGAGACAGATGACAGCGAAGGTTTCGTACGACGAGGTCGAGGTCGGCACCGAACTGCCCGGCCAGTCCTTTCCGGTGACCCGCGAGACGCTCGTGCGGTACGCGGGCGCGTCCGGTGACTTCAACCCGATCCACTGGAACGAGAAGTTCGCCCGGGAGGTCGGGCTGCCCGACGTGATCGCGCACGGCATGTACACCATGGCGGTGGCGATCCGCGTGGTCACCGACTGGGTGGGGGACCCGGCGGCCGTCGCGGAGTACGGGGTGCGCTTCACCAAGCCCGTCGTCGTGCCCAACGACGACAAGGGCGCGCTCATCGAGGTCAGTGCCAAGGTCAGCGCCAAGCTGGACGACGAGGCGCGTACGGTGCGCGTCGACCTCACGGCGGTCAGCGCCGACCAGAAGGTGCTCGGCCGCTCCCGCGCCGTCGTCCGCCTGGCCTGAGCGGCGCCGGGCGGCCGGGCCCACGCGGGGCCCGGCCGCCCGCCGGCGACCCGCGTGCCCGCGGTCGGTGGCCCGCGTGCCCCCACCCCGCCACCGTGGGCGATCTCCGCGAGCGGCCCCGAGTGCGAGAACCCCCGGCCCGCCGGCCGGCCTCGCCGGCCCGCGAGCCCCCGCGCGTGGCCTGGGCCGCGACGACGCCTCCCACGAGCCCGCGCCCCACACCCCCACGCCCCGGCCCCTCGGCCCGAGCGGCGGGAGGCCCCCTTGACGCCGGAAGTTATTGAGTAATAACTTAGCTCTATGGCGCACTCCACACCCCGTATGAGCGCGGACGAGCGACGCGAGGTCGCGGTCCGTGTGGCGATGTCGGAGTTCGCCAAGGGCGGGTACTACGGCACGTCCACCGAGGCCATCGCCCGTCGGGTGGGCGTCTCCCAGCCGTACCTGTTCCGGCTCTTTCCCAACAAGCGGGCCCTCTTCCAGGCCGCCGCCGAGCTGTGCTTCACCCGGACGACGGACGTCTTCGTCCAGGCGGCCGAGGGGCTGCGCGGCGAGGAGGCGCTGGAGGCGATGGGCAAGGCGTACTCCGAGCTCATCGTCGACCGCGAGCTGCTGCTCATGCAGATGCAGCTCTACGTCACGGTCGGTGGCACGGACGACGAGGCCATCGTCACCTACGTGCGGCAGGCGTGGACGGAGATGTGGGAGGCCGTGCGCACGCTCACCGGCGCCTCGAACGAGGAGCTCGACCAGTTCTTCTCCCGGGGCATGCTCATCAACGTGCTGGTGGCGATGGGGGTGCCCGGCAACAACGAGTGCTGGGCGGCCTTCGACGAGTACAGCAAGATCGCCGCGACGCAGGCGGCCGAGGCCGCCGGCGTCCATCCGAACCGACCCGCCGGACCGGGGTCGCCGTGAGTCGGCGCCGACCGGGCGGGCCAGCCCCGGCGCGGGCCGAGTAGCTCCCCTCCCCTCCTCGAAAACCGACGGCCGACCGCCAGTGGCGGTGAGCGGCGAAACGGACATCAACCCTGACGGGGTGCCAGACGCTTCGGTGTCGTGCCCCGTACGAGACCGGCGCGCGCCCTCGTGGGGTCCGCGCGTTCCTGTAACCCAGAAAATTAGTAATCAATAACTAATCTTTGGAGTCTTCCGTGCGGGCAGAGCGGACAACAAGCCGGGCCACCATGGTGTGGACCCTGGTCATCACCAGCGTCGCCGGGTTCATGGCGGCGCTGGACAACCTCATCGTCACCACGGCCATCCCCGACATCGGCAGGGAACTCGGGGGCGGGCTCGAGGCGCTCGAGTGGACCGTGAGCGGCTACACCCTCAGCTTCGCCGTGCTGCTCATGCTCGGCGCCGCGCTCGGAGACCGCTTCGGGCGCCGCCGGATGTTCCTGGTCGGCATCGCCCTGTTCACCGCCGCCTCAGCCGCCGCGGCGCTCTCCTCCGACATCGAGTTCCTGATCGCCGCCCGCGCCGCGCAGGGCGCCGGCGGTGCGCTGCTGATGCCGCTGAGCCTGACCCTGCTGGCCAGCTCCATCCCACCCGAGCGACGCGGGGCGGCGTACGGCATCTGGGGCGCGGTCAACGGGCTGGCGATCGCCTCCGGGCCGCTGATCGGCGGGGCCGTCGTCGAGCACATCTCCTGGCAGTGGATCTTCTGGCTGAACGTGCCCATCGGCATCGCCCTGCTGCCGCTGGCCCGGTTGCGGCTGGTGGAGAGCCGTGGCGCGGCCGACCGGCTCGACGTCGTGGGAACCGTGCTGGCCAGCCTCGGCCTGCTGGGCGTCATCTTCGCGCTGATCCAGGGCAACATCGACGGCTGGACGAGCGCCTCGGTGCTGGTCGGCTTCGGGGTCGGGGTCGTGCTCCTGGTCGCCTTCGTCCGCTGGGAGCTGCGCACCGACGCGCCGATGCTGCCGATGCGGCTCTTCCGCTCGCGCATGTTCAGCCTGGCCAACGCCGCGGGGGTGCTGATGTACCTCGGCATGTTCGGCTCGATCTTCCTGCTCACCCAGTTCCTCCAGCTCATCCAGGGCTACTCGCCGCTGGAGGCCGGCGTGCGGATGCTGCCGTGGACCGCGATGCCGATGATCATCGCGCCCCTGGCCGGCATCCTCACGGACCGGATCGACGGCCGGTACATCGTCGCCACCGGCCTCGCGCTGATGGCGACGGGCATCGGCTGGCAGGCGGCCATCGCCGACCCCGGCGTCTCGTACGCGGCGCAGGTGGCGCCCTTCGCGATCACCGGCGCGGGCATGGCCCTGTTCTTCGCCCCCATCGCGACCCTGGTCATGAACTCCGTACGGCCCCAGGAGCAGGGCATCGCCTCCGGAGCCAGCAACGCGCTGCGCGAGAGCGGCGGCACCCTCGGCGTCGCCCTGCTGGCCTCGATCTTCAGCGCGCGGGGCGGCCACGACACGCCCCACGACTTCACCGAGGGCCTCACGCCCGCGCTGTGGGTGGGCGCCAGCGCGCTGGCCCTGGGGGCGCTGCTGATCCTGCTGGCCCCGCGCCGCCGCCGGGTCACCGAGCAGCCGGCGGCGGACATGCCGGCGGCGCCCGAGCCGGCGCCGCGCCCCGCCCGGGTCTAGCGGGCCGAGGGGGGCGGCCCGGCGCCGACTGTCGGAGGGGTTCCGTACGCTTGGGCCCGTGCAGGAACTCCATGACGCCCCCCTCGCCCCGCTGACCACCTTCCGGCTCGGCGGCCCCGCCACGCGGCTGGTCACGGCCACCACCGACGCCGAGGTGATCGCCGCCGTCCGCGAGGCCGACGCCACGGGCACCCCGCTGCTCCTCGTCGGCGGCGGCAGCAACCTGGTCATCTCCGACAAGGGCTTCGACGGCACCGCGCTGCGCATCGCCACCACCGGCTTCGCGCTCCACACCGCGGGCCCCGAGGCCGGCGGCGCCACCCACCTGGAGCTGGCGGCGGGCGAGAACTGGTCGCGGGCGGTGGCCCGCACGGTGGAGGCCGGGCTCGCCGGCATCGAGTGCCTGGCGGGCATCCCGGGCTCGGCCGGGGCCACGCCGATCCAGAACGTGGGGGCGTACGGGCAGGAGGTCTCCTCGGTGATCACCGAGGTCGTGGCGTACGACCGGCAGGCCGGCGAGGTCGTCACGATCCCGAACGCCGAGTGCGGCTTCTCCTACCGGCACAGCCGTTTCAAGCAGCACCCGGACCGGCACGTCGTGCTGCGGGTGCGGTGCGCGCTGGAGGACGCGGGCGGGCTGTCCGCGCCGCTGAGGTACGCCGAGACGGCGCGGGCGCTCGGGGTGGGTCCGGGCGAGCGGGTGCCGGTCGGCGCGGCGCGCGAGACCGTGCTGCGGCTGCGGGCGGGCAAGGG
Organism: Streptomyces sp. NPDC057702; assembly: GCF_042799315.1. Taxonomy (NCBI): domain Bacteria; kingdom Bacillati; phylum Actinomycetota; class Actinomycetes; order Kitasatosporales; family Streptomycetaceae; genus Streptomyces; species Streptomyces sp. NPDC057702. Next base: position 31,699 of record NZ_JBHVJC010000030.1, read on the forward strand.
CATGGTGCTGGACGCGGAGGACCACGACACCTGGTCGGCCGGGTCGTTCTTCACCAACCCGATCCTCACCGAGGCCGAGCACGCCGCCTTCGCGGCCCGGGTCGCCGAGCGGCTGGGCCCCGACGCGCAGGCGCCGGCCTACCCGGCGGGTGAGGGACTGACCAAGACGTCCGCCGCCTGGCTGATCGACAAGGCCGGCTTCACCAAGGGGTACGGGCAGGGACCGGCCCGCATCTCCGGCAAGCACACGCTGGCGCTGACCAACCGGGGCGCGGCCACCACCGAGGACCTGCTCGCCCTCGCCCGCGAGGTGGTGGCCGGCGTCCACGCCGCCTTCGGGATCACGCTGGTCAACGAGCCGGTCATGGTCGGCGTCGGCCTCTAGGCGGCAACCGCCTGCCGGGCGCCGTCCGACGGGGTCCACCTGGCGGGGCCACCGGCCGGAGGCTTGTCCGACGTCCACCCCCGTGGCCCGGACCCGGCGCGGCCCGCCCCGTCGCGCGGGCGCCTAGTCAGCCACGCCCACGGCCTGCCGCACGACCCCCGGGTCGTCGAGCAGGGCCAGCATCGCGTGGGCCAGGTCGGCGCGCCCGAGAGTGCGGGCGTCGCGTACGTTGGCGCCGACCGCCGTGCGGTACGTGCCGGTCAGCGGCTTGTCGAGCAGGCGGGGCGGTCGGACGACGGTCCAGTCCGTGGCCGACTCGGCGATAACCCGCTCCATGACCGCCGGGTCCGCGTAGATCTTCCGGAAGACCGCCCTGATCACGGGCCACATCACCGCCCGCCCCAGCATCGCCTCGCCCGGTGGGATCGCGCCGACCGGGGCCGCGCTGACCGCGACCAGGCGCCGTACGCCGCCGGCCTCCATGGCCCGCACGATGCCACGGGTGCCGGCCGAGGCGATCCCGGCCCGCTTGTTCGTCGGCGCGCCGACGCCCGACAGCACCGCGTCCCGACCCTCGACGGCGGGCCGCAGGGCCCGCGCGTCCGTGAGGTCGCGGGCGGTGACGACCGTCAGCTCCGGATGGGTCACCGTGAGCCGGGCAGGGTCCCTGACCACGGCCGTGACCTGGTGGCCCGCGTCCAGGGCCTGTCGTACGACGTGGCCACCCGTGCCACCGGTCGCACCGAACACCGTGAGTCGCACAGCTCCCCCTTGTAGGTGGGTAAGTATTCACTCACCACTAGGGTGAGTATCTACTCACCGCTACGTCAAGCCGCGCCGGAACCCGCTCGCGCCGATCGTCAGCACCGCCGCCACCAGGGAGCCCCCTCATGACCCCCACCCGGGCCCGGATTCTCGACGCCGCCGAGCGACTGCTGCGCACCATCGGCCTGGCCCGCACCACCACCAAGGAGATCGCGCGCGCGGCGGGGTGCTCGGAGGCGGCCCTCTACAAGCACTTCCGCAACAAAGAGGACATCTTCGTCCGCGTCCTGGAAGAGCGGCTCCCCACACTCGGACCGCTCCTCGCCGAGCTGACCGCCTATCCGGGGCAGCGGGACGTGACCGAGAATCTGACCGAAATCGCACGACGGGCGGCCGAGTTCTATGCCTCCAGCGTGCCGATCATCGCGGCGCTGTACGCGGAGCCGACCCTGCTCAGGCGCCACAACGAGGGGCTGCGCGAGATCAACGCGGGCCCGCGCCGCCCCCTGGACGGGCTCGCGGACTACCTGCGGGCCGAGCGTGCAGCCGGCCGCATCCGCCCCGACGCCGACTGCGACAGCGCGGCGGCACTGCTCCTGGGCGCCTGCTGCCAGCGCGCGTTCCTGCTCGGCGCGGACGCCAACGAGCCCGAACTCGACGACTTCGTCGCCGACCTGGCCCGCACGGTACTGCGCGGCATCGGCTGACCCCGCGCGGGCCGTGCGACGCGGGCCACCCGCCATCGCGGGCCGCGCGAGCGCCCCCGCTCCGTACCGCCTACGCCGCCGTCGCCAGCCAGCTGTCGATCTCCGTGATCAACCCGTCGCGGACCTGCGCCGGAGCCGCCGAACCACGCACCGACTGGCGGGCCAGCTCGGCCAGCTCCACGTCGGTGAACCCGTGGTGCGCGCGGGCCAGCTCGTACTGGGCGGCCAGCCGCGACCCGAACAGCAGCGGGTCGTCCGCGCCCAGCGCCATCGGCACCCCGGCGTCGAACAGCGCCCGCAACGGCACGTCCTCCGCCTTCTCGTAGACCCCCAGTGCCACGTTGGACGCCGGGCACACCTCGCAGGTGACCTGCCGGTCGGCCAGGCGACGCAGCAGCCGAGGGTCCTCCGCGGCCCGTACGCCGTGCCCCACGCGGGCCGCGCGCAGGTCGTCCAGGCAGTCGCGCACGCTGTTCGGACCGGCCAACTCGCCGCCGTGCGGCGCGGCCAACAGGCCACCCTCGCGGGCGATCGCGAACGCCCGGTCGAAGTCGCGCGCCAGGCCGCGCCGTTCGTCGTTGGAGAGCCCGAAACCCACGATGCCGCGATCCGCGTAGCGCACCGCGAGCCGGGCCAGGGTGCGCGCGTCCAGCGGGTGCTTCATCCGGTTGGCGGCCACCAGCACCCGCATGCCGAGGCCCGTCTCGCGCGCGGCGCTGTCCACCGCGTCCAGGATGATCTCCAGGGCCGGGATCAGCCCGCCGAGCCGGGGCGCGTACGAGGTCGGGTCGACCTGGATCTCCAGCCACCGCGAGCCGTCCCGCACGTCCTCCTCGGCCGCCTCGCGCACCAGCCGCTGGATGTCCTCCGGCGTCCGCAGGCACGAGCGCGCGATGTCGTACAGCCGCTGGAAGCGGAACCAGCCGCGCTCGTCGGTCGCCCGCAGCCGGGGCGGCTCACCGCCGCTGAGGGCCTCCGGCAGGTGAACGCCGTACTTGTCGGCCAGTTCGAGCAGCGTGTCCGTACGCATCGAGCCGGTGAAGTGCAGATGCAGATGGGCCTTGGGCAGCAGCCGCAGGTCGCGCCCGGCGGGCACGTCGACGGCACGCCCACCCGTGGCGGCGGAGGCGGGGAAGTGCAACATCCCCAGATCTTGCCGTATGCCCGACGCGCCCGGAAGCCGGATTCCCCGATCGGCACGGAGGCCGCACACGCGAACGGGCGCCCGGCGCGTGCCGGACGCCCGTTTGGAACGCCTGGGCCGCCGTGCGGCCCGGATGCCGCGTCAGCGCGCCTCGGCCAGCAGCTTCTGCATCCGCGCCACGCCCTCGGCCAGGTCCTCGTCGCCCAGCGCGTAGGACAGTCGCAGGTAGCCGGGGGTGCCGAACGCCTCGCCCGGCACGACAGCCACCTCGACCTCCTCCAGGATCAGCTCGGCCAGCTCCACCGACGTCGCCGGGCGCCTGCCACGGATCTCCTTGCCGAGCAGCGCCTTGACCGAGGGGTACGCGTAGAACGCGCCCTCGGGCACGGGGCACTCGACACCCTCGATCTCGTTCAGCATCCGCACGATCGTCTGACGCCGCCGGTCGAACGCCTCCCGCATCCGCGCCACCGCGTCCAGGTCGCCGGAGACCGCCGCGAGCGCCGCCCGCTGCGCCACGTTGGAGACGTTGGAGGTGGCGTGCGACTGGAGGTTGGTCGCGGCCTTGACGACGTCCTTGGGGCCGATCACCCAGCCCACCCGCCATCCGGTCATCGCGTACGTCTTGGCCACACCGTTGACCACGACGCACTTGTCCCGCAGCTCCGGCACGACCACCGGCAGCGAGGAGAACTCGGCGTCCCCGTAGACCAGGTGCTCGTAGATCTCGTCGGTCAGCACCCACAGGCCGTGCTCGACGGCCCAGCGCCCGATGGCCTCGACCTGCTCACGCGGGTAGACCGCGCCGGTCGGGTTCGACGGCGAGACGAAGAGGACGACCTTGGTCCGGTCGGTGCGCGCGGCCTCCAGCTGCTCGACGGAGACCCGGTACCCCGTCGTCTCGTCCGCGACCACCGGCACCGGCACGCCGCCCGCGAGCCGGATCGACTCGGGATAGGTGGTCCAGTACGGGGCGGGGACGATGACCTCGTCACCCGGGTCGAGGATGGCGGCGAACGCCTCGTAGATCGCCTGCTTCCCACCGTTGGTGATCAGCACCTGGGACGCCTCGACCTCGTACCCCGAGTCGCGCAGCGTCTTGGCGGCGATGGCGGCCTTGAGCTCGGGCAGCCCACCGGCCGGCGTGTAGCGGTGGTTCTTCGGGTCGCGGCAGGCTTCCACCGCGGCGTCGACGATGTAGTCGGGCGTCGGGAAGTCCGGCTCGCCCGCGCCGAATCCGATCACCGGACGCCCGGCGGCCTTGAGGGCCTTGGCCTTGGCGTCCACGGCGAGGGTGGCGGACTCGGAGATCGAACCGACGCGGACGGACACCCGACGGTCGGTGGGGGCGGTCTCTTGCGGAGTAGCAGCGCTCATGTCTGCATCGTCGCAGACCGCCCACGGGAGCGGCACAGGGGTTTGGTGGGCCGCCGCGCAGCCGAACGTTCGACGGTTGGCCGTTCAGCACGTACACTCATCCGTCGTCGGGTCCCAACAACCGTATCCGTCCACGAACTCCGTGGAACCGGCCGGATGCTGTACGTTGGGGGCCACAAAGGGTCGTAGCTCAATTGGTAGAGCACTGGTCTCCAAAACCAGCGGTTGGGGGTTCAAGTCCCTCCGGCCCTGCTACACACATCCAGCACCAACGGGTGTGTGCATGCGCAGAACTCAAATGCACCGCTGTGGGGCCGGTCCGGCACGCGGCACGGCCACGATCCGGATTCAGGTGAGGACGAGTGACGGAAGCCCTTGGCTCCACCGCAACGCCTGAAAGCGGTCGTCCCGAAGACGACGAGGCCGCCAAGAAGGGCCGCCGTGGTGGCAAGCGCGGGAAGAAGGGGCCATTCGGCCGCCTCGCGCTCTTCTATCGTCAGATCGTCGCGGAGCTGCGCAAGGTCGTCTGGCCTTCGCGTAACCAGCTCACGACGTACACCACCGTAGTGATCGTCTTCGTCGTCATCATGATCGGTCTTGTTACCGTGATTGACTACGGGTTCAACGAAGCCGTCAAGTACATCTTCGGCTGATCCCGCGTAGGGCACCGCGCACCTGTGCGGCGCCCCTATCGCACGTTCCACCCCTCTTGTAGCCAGGAAGAAGCAGCCACCGTGTCTGACCCGAACCTGAACGACGCCATCGAGCCCCGAGAGGGCGAGGAGGCTGCGGCGACGGCCGACCCGGCGGCTGCCCCGGTCGAGGAGGACGCCGCGCTCGACAGCGCCGAGGGGACGGACGTCGAGCAGGCCGATCAGGCGGAGACCGAGGGCGCCGCTGACGACGCGTCGGCCGAGGACGTCACCGAGGAGGCCGACGCCGAGGCGACCGACGAGGCCGCGGAGTCGGGCGAGACCGTCGAGGAAGCGGACGAGGCGGCCGAGGCCGTGGCCGAAGAGGTCGCCGTGGACCCGGTCGAGGCGCTGCGCGAGGAACTGCGCACGCTGCCCGGCGAGTGGTACGTCATCCACACCTACGCGGGTTACGAGAACCGTGTGAAGACCAACCTCGAGCAGCGCGCCGTCTCGCTCAACGTCGAGGACTACATCTTCCAGGCCGAGGTGCCGCAGGAGGAGGTCGTCCAGATCAAGAACGGCGACCGCCGCACGGTCCGGCAGAACAAGCTCCCCGGCTACGTCCTGGTCCGCATGGACCTGACGAACGAGTCCTGGGGTGTCGTGCGGAACACGCCGGGCGTCACCGGCTTCGTGGGCAACGCCTACGACCCGTACCCGCTGACCCTGGACGAGATCGTCAAGATGCTCGCCCCCGAGGCCGAGGAGGCCGCGGCCAAGGCCGCCGCCGCCGAGTCCGGCACCCCGATGCCGAGCCGCAAGGTCGAGGTCCAGGTCCTGGACTTCGAGGTGGGCGACTCGGTCACCGTCACCGACGGCCCGTTCGCGACGCTCCAGGCGACCATCAACGAGATCAACGCCGACTCGAAGAAGGTCAAGGGTCTCGTCGAGATCTTCGGCCGCGAGACGCCGGTCGAGCTCAGCTTCGACCAGATCCAGAAGAACTGATCCCCCGGATCACACAGCCACTGCCGAGCAGGTCGGAACGGCCCGTCCGAGGCGCCCGCAAGGGACTCGGGCAGCCCTTCTGACCTGCTCGGTTTTTGGCCGCATAGCTATACCCGTTATCGTTGTGCGGTATGCCTCCATCCGGAAGGTCGGATGGGCCAGGCGAAAACCTCTCACTTAGACCCGGAGAGAGCACATGCCTCCCAAGAAGAAGAAGGTCACGGGGCTTATCAAGCTCCAGATCCAGGCCGGCGCCGCCAACCCGGCTCCGCCGGTCGGCCCCGCCCTGGGTCAGCACGGCGTCAACATCATGGAGTTCTGCAAGGCCTACAACGCCGCGACCGAGTCGCAGCGTGGCATGGTCGTGCCGGTGGAGATCACGGTCTACGAGGACCGTTCCTTCACCTTCATCACCAAGACTCCGCCGGCCGCCAAGCTGATCCTCAAGGCCGCGGGCGTGGACAAGGGCTCCGGCGAGCCGCACAAGACGAAGGTCGCCAAGATCACCCGCGACCAGGTCCGTGACATCGCCACCGTGAAGATGCCCGACCTGAACGCCAACGACCTCGACGCCGCCGAGAAGATCATCGCGGGCACCGCCCGTTCGATGGGCGTCACGGTCGAGGGCTGAGCACCTCCACGTCCCCGGGGCCACGGCCCCACCAGTGGAAGGGCCAGGCGCTGGCCCGCACCACGACTCCATCCCTGACCCGCGGCGGCAGCCGTGGGTGTGACTACCAGGAGCAGCAGTGAAGCGCAGCAAGGCTCTCCGCGGCGCGGACGAGAAGATCGACCGGGAGCGGCTGTACGCCCCGCTCGAGGCCGTCCGTCTCGCCAAGGACACCAACAGCACCAAGTTCGACGCGACCGTCGAGGTCGCCATGCGTCTGGGCGTCGACCCGCGCAAGGCCGACCAGATGGTCCGCGGCACCGTGAACCTGCCGCACGGCACCGGCAAGACCGCCCGGGTCCTGGTCTTCGCGACCGGTGACCGTGCTGCCGCCGCGGAAGCCGCGGGCGCCGACATCGTCGGCTCCGACGAACTGATCGACGAGGTCTCCAAGGGCCGTCTCGACTTCGACGCCGTCGTCGCGACCCCGGACCTGATGGGCAAGGTCGGCCGCCTCGGCCGCGTGCTCGGCCCGCGTGGCCTGATGCCGAACCCGAAGACCGGCACCGTCACGCCGGACGTGGCCAAGGCCGTCACGGAGATCAAGGGCGGCAAGATCGAGTTCCGCGTCGACAAGCACTCGAACCTGCACTTCATCATCGGCAAGGTGTCGTTCGGTGAGCAGCAGCTGGTCGAGAACTACGCGGCGGCGCTGGAGGAGATCCTCCGTCTGAAGCCGTCCGCGGCCAAGGGCCGGTACATCAAGAAGGCCGCGGTGACCACCACCATGGGCGCGAGCATCCCGCTCGACTCCAACCGCACCCGCAACCTCCTCGTGGAGGACGAGACCGTCTGATCCTCGACGGTCCCAGCGCGCGAGCCCCGCATCTCATCTTCGTGGAGATGCGGGGCTCGCGCGTTGCGTCGCGGCGACCCTCGGCTACCCTGCTAGAGGATGTAAACAGAAGTTAAAGAGGGGGATGTGTGCGTAGTTCTCGGATGGCGGCACGGTGGGGCACCCGCACCGCGGCCGCGGTGGGTGGCCTGGCGCTGCTGGCGGGCCTGACGGCGTGTGGCAGCGAGTCCGGCGACAAGCGGGACGCGAAGAAGACGAACAGCAGCGAGGAGGCGGCGCCCGCCAAGAACGCGATAGCCGCGCTGCAGCTCGCCTCGCAGAGCACCAACAAGCAGCACTCGGCGAAGGTCGACGGCAACACCACGATGGCCGGCGCGACCTCCGAGATGTCCGGCGGCATGGACTGGTCGAACGGCATGCGCGCCTCGATGACCATCACGCAGAGCGGGGGCGCGGCGGAGCAGGCCGGCGCCAGCGGCCAGAAGCGGGAGGCCCGCTACACCCCCGACGCGATGTACATGAACCTCGGCGACGAGTTCGCCAAGACGCCGCAGGCCGGTGGCAAGCACTGGGTCAAGTACGACTACGCCACCCTCGCCGAGAAGGCCGGCCCCTCGGGCAAGTTCCTCAAGGACCAGATGCAGAACACGGACCCCGCGCGGGCCGTGCAGGTGCTGATCGCCACCGGCAAGGTGCGCGAGGTCGGCAAGGAGGACGTGCGGGGCACGAAGGCCACCCACTACACGGGCGTGGTGAACGTCTCCGAGCTCGCCCAGATGCAGTCCGAGGACCTGTCCAAGCAGGACCTGAGCGACCTCCAGGAGCAGCTCCAGCAGTCCGGCATGGAGACCGAGACCATCGACCTGTGGATCGACGGCGACAACCTCCTGGTCAAGAAGCGTGAGCAGGCCGACAGCAGCCAGGGCAAGTTCGACGCCACGGTCTTCTACTCCGACTACGGCACCCAGGTCAGCGTCGAGGAGCCGCCCGCCTCGGACACGCTGAACTTCGAAGAGGTCATGCAGCAGGGCTGACGGCACCGATTTGCCCGTTCGCGATTCGTTCGCGTACTCTTCCACAGAAGCCAAAGACCGCTGGTCGTCACGGTGTCTCGCGAGAGGCACGGTGACCGAAGGATTCCGCTAGCTGCGGACGGCCCGCGTAGGTGACTGTGGATGAGTTCCCGGAGTCTCTCCGGTTGAGCTACGCCCCGAGCGCCTACGCCGGGGCGTTTCGTTTTGCCCAGTCTCCTTCCTTCAGCCAGTGCGGTCCGATCACCCGGAAGGAGGCCGAGGCTCATGGCGAGGCCCGACAAGGCTGCCGCGGTTGCCGAGCTGACGGACAAGTTCCGCAGCTCCAACGCCGCAGTGGTCACGGCGTACACCGGCCTGAGTGTCGCGCAGCTCAAGGAGCTGCGACGCGCTCTCGGTGAGAACGCCCAGTACCGCGTGGCGAAGAACACGCTGACCAAGATCGCGGCCAACGAGGCCGGGATCACTTCGCTCGACGACCTGTTCAAGGGTTCGACGGCGATCGCCTTCGTCACCGGTGACCCGGTGGAGTCGGCGAAGGGTCTGCGCGACTTCGCCAAGGACAACCCGCATCTCGTCATCAAGGGCGGTGTCCTTGACGGCAAGCCGCTGACGGCTGACGAGATCAACAAGCTTGCGGAACTTGAGTCCCGCGAGGTTCTGCTCGCCAAGCTGGCGGGCGCCATGAAGGGCAAGCAGTCCCAGGCTGCCGCGCTCTTCCAGGCGCTTCCGTCGAAGTTCGTCCGCACCGCGGAAGCGCTTCGCGCCAAGCAGGCCGAGCAGGGCGGTGCCGAGTAATTCGGCTCACGCATTGACCGTCGCCCAGCGCGACGGTCGCAGCGGGCCCGTCTACGGAGCAATGCCGTCAGGCACACGCCCGCCGACATGTACATCCGGCACCAGCCGAATTAGTGGAAGGACCGCCATCATGGCGAAGCTCAGCCAGGAAGACCTGCTTGCCCAGTTCGAGGAGATGACCCTCCTTGAGCTCGCCGGCTTCGTGAAGGCCTTCGAGGAGAAGTTCGACGTCACCGCCGCCGCCCCGGCCGCCGTGGTCGCCGCGGGTGCCGCCGGTGGCGCCGCTGCCGAGGCCGTCGAGGAGAAGGACGAGTTCGACGTCATCCTCACCGGTGCGGGCGAGAAGAAGATCCAGGTCATCAAGGTCGTGCGTGAGCTGACCTCGCTGGGTCTGAAGGAGGCCAAGGACCTCGTCGACGGCACCCCGAAGCCGGTTCTGGAGAAGGTCAACAAGGAGGCCGCGGACAAGGCCAAGGAGTCCCTTGAGGGCGCCGGCGCCTCCGTCGAGGTCAAGTAAGACCTCACCCCTCCGCGCGCTGTCGCGCGTGGCCTGAGTCGCTGACTCGAGTGTTTCCAGGGCGATCACCCAAGCGGGTGGTCGCCCTGGCGCGTTCGGGCACGGGGTACGGTGTCTTGTCGGTCGGCTGTCGGTGCCTGCGGGTATGGTGATCTTCGTTCCTCCGCCGGTGTGCCTGTGATGATCTCGGCGCCCGGGTGGCCCTTGACGAACGGCACGTGGCGCGCAATTCTCAGGACGCGAGGTCGGGCCGGTCTCAGATCGGTCGACGACCCGAGGCATGGAACGAGCGCGAAGCGGGAAGCCTTGCCGCAGGCGTTGGAAGACGGCGTTGGAAGACAACGAGGGGGAGACCCCTCCCGGAGGGAGAGGTTGGCACTGCCAGTCTCCGGATATCCGCTCTGGACATCAGTGGGCCAAGTGGCTACACTGACCCTTTGCGCTGCCGTTTAGCTGCCCCCTGCCCGTCACCAGGGGCAAGCCCGCACGTGAGTACGCCGACCGAAACACCCTGACCAGGGATTTCTCTCTGTGTGCTCCGTAGGGGACCGGTATGCGCGTAGTGAGTCCGAGCCCTCGGAAGGACCCCCTCTTGGCCGCCTCGCGCAACGCCTCGACTGCCAATACGAACACCGGCGACAGCACTGCCCCGCTGCGCATCTCATTTGCGAAGATCAAGGAACCCCTCGGGGTCCCGAACCTCCTCGCGCTGCAGACCGAAAGCTTCGACTGGCTGCTCGGCAATGCCGCCTGGAAGGCTCGCGTCGAGGCCGCGTTGGAGAGTGGGCAGGACGTCCCCACCAAGTCCGGTCTGGAGGAGATCTTCGAGGAGATCTCCCCGATCGAGGACTTCTCCGGGTCGATGTCGCTCACGTTCCGTGACCACCGCTTCGAGCCCCCGAAGAACTCGATCGACGAGTGCAAGGAGCGCGACTTCACCTTCGCCGCGCCGCTCTTCGTCACCGCCGAGTTCACCAACAACGAGACCGGCGAGATCAAGTCGCAGACGGTCTTCATGGGCGACTTCCCGCTCATGACCAACAAGGGCACCTTCTGCATCAACGGCACCGAGCGTGTCGTCGTCTCGCAGCTGGTCCGCTCGCCGGGCGTCTACTTCGACAGCTCGATCGACAAGACCTCCGACAAGGACATCTTCACCGCCAAGATCATCCCGTCCCGGGGTGCCTGGCTGGAGATGGAGGTCGACAAGCGCGACATGGTCGGTGTGCGTATCGACCGTAAGCGCAAGCAGTCCGTCACCGTCCTGCTCAAGGCGCTCGGCTGGACCACCGAGCAGATCCTGGAGGAGTTCGGCGAGTACGAGTCCATGCGCGCCACCCTGGAGAAGGACCACACCCAGGGGCAGGACGACGCGCTGCTCGACATCTACCGCAAGCTGCGTCCGGGCGAGCCCCCCACGCGTGAGGCCGCGCAGACGCTCCTTGAGAACCTGTACTTCAACCCCAAGCGCTACGACCTCGCCAAGGTCGGCCGCTACAAGGTGAACAAGAAGCTCGGTGCCGACCAGCCGCTGGACGCCGGCGTGCTCACCACCGAGGACGTCATCGCGACGATCAAGTACCTGGTCAAGCTGCACGCGGGCGAGACCGAGACGGCCGGTGAGAGCGGCACCTCGATCGTCGTCGAGACCGACGACATCGACCACTTCGGCAACCGTCGTCTGCGTAACGTCGGCGAGCTCATCCAGAACCAGGTCCGTACCGGCCTGGCCCGGATGGAGCGCGTCGTGCGTGAGCGCATGACCACCCAGGACGTCGAGGCGATCACGCCGCAGACGCTGATCAACATCCGGCCGGTCGTCGCCTCCATCAAGGAGTTCTTCGGCACCAGCCAGCTGTCGCAGTTCATGGACCAGACCAACCCGCTGTCGGGCCTGACGCACAAGCGGCGTCTGTCGGCGCTCGGCCCCGGTGGTCTCTCCCGTGAGCGGGCCGGCTTCGAGGTCCGTGACGTGCACCCCTCGCACTACGGCCGGATGTGCCCGATCGAGACGCCGGAAGGCCCGAACATCGGTCTGATCGGCTCGCTCGCCTCCTACGGCCGGGTCAACGCCTTCGGCTTCGTCGAGACCCCGTACCGCAAGGTCACCGGTGGCCAGGTCACCGACGAGGTGGACTACCTGACGGCCGACGAGGAGGACCGCTTCGTCATCGCGCAGGCCAACGCGCCGCTCACCGACGAGCTGCGGTTCGCCGAGTCCCGCGTGCTGGTGCGCCGCCGTGGTGGCGAGGTCGACTACATCCCGGGCGAGGAGGTCGACTACATGGACGTCTCGCCGCGTCAGATGGTGTCGGTCGCCACCGCCATGATCCCCTTCCTCGAGCACGACGACGCCAACCGCGCGCTCATGGGCTCCAACATGATGCGCCAGGCTGTGCCGCTGATTAAGGCGGAGGCCCCGCTGGTGGGCACCGGCATGGAGTACCGCTGCGCGGTCGACGCCGGCGACGTCATCAAGGCCGAGAAGAACGGTGTCGTCCAGGAGGTGTCCGCCGACTACGTGACGGTGGCCAACGACGACGGCACGTACACGACCTACCGGGTCGCCAAGTTCTCCCGCTCCAACCAGGGCACCTCCTTCAACCAGAAGGTCGTCGTGGACGAGGGCGCCCGCGTGGTCACCGGTCAGGTGCTCGCCGACGGTCCCTCCACCGACGAGGGGGAGATGGCGCTCGGCAAGAACCTCCTGGTCGCGTTCATGCCGTGGGAGGGCCACAACTACGAGGACGCGATCATCCTCAGCCAGCGGCTGGTGCAGGACGACGTCCTCTCCTCGATCCACATCGAGGAGCACGAGGTCGACGCGCGCGACACCAAGCTCGGCCCCGAGGAGATCACCCGGGACATCCCGAACGTCTCCGAGGAGGTCCTGGCCGACCTCGACGAGCGCGGCATCATCCGCATCGGTGCCGAGGTCGTCGCGGGCGACATCCTGGTCGGCAAGGTCACCCCGAAGGGCGAGACCGAGCTGACCCCCGAGGAGCGGCTGCTGCGCGCGATCTTCGGTGAGAAGGCCCGTGAGGTCCGCGACACCTCGCTCAAGGTGCCGCACGGCGAGATCGGCAAGGTCATCGGCGTCCGCGTCTTCGACCGCGAGGAGGGCGACGAGCTGCCGCCCGGCGTCAACCAGCTCGTCCGTGTCTACGTCGCACAGAAGCGCAAGATCACCGACGGTGACAAGCTCGCCGGCCGCCACGGCAACAAGGGCGTCATCTCCAAGATCCTGCCGGTCGAGGACATGCCGTTCATGGAGGACGGCACCCCGGTCGACATCATCCTGAACCCGCTCGGCGTCCCGTCCCGAATGAACCCGGGACAGGTCCTGGAGATCCACCTCGGCTGGCTGGCCTCGCAGGGCTGGAAGGTCGACGGCGACGCGGAGTGGATGCGGCGTCTCCAGGCGATCGGCGCCGACGAGGTGGCCTCGGGCACCAACGTCGCGACCCCGGTCTTCGACGGCGCCCGCGAGGACGAGATCGCCGGTCTCTTCGAGGCCGCCATCCCGAACCGGGACGGCGAGCGGATGGTCCAGCCGTCCGGCAAGGCGCGGCTGTTCGACGGCCGCTCCGGCGAGCCGTTCCCGGACCCGGTCTCGGTCGGCTACATGTACATCCTCAAGCTGCACCACCTGGTGGACGACAAGCTGCACGCCCGCTCCACCGGCCCGTACAGCATGATCACCCAGCAGCCGCTGGGTGGTAAGGCCCAGTTCGGTGGCCAGCGATTCGGCGAGATGGAGGTGTGGGCGCTGGAGGCGTACGGCGCCGCGTACGCCCTCCAGGAGCTGCTGACCATCAAGTCCGACGACGTCACCGGTCGCGTGAAGGTCTACGAGGCCATCGTCAAGGGCGAGAACATCCCGGAGCCCGGCATCCCGGAGTCCTTCAAGGTGCTCATCAAGGAGATGCAGTCCCTGTGCCTGAACGTGGAGGTGCTCTCCTCGGACGGCATGTCCATCGAGATGCGTGACACTGACGAAGATGTCTTCCGCGCGGCGGAGGAGCTCGGAATCGACCTGTCCCGGCGCGAGCCGAGCAGCGTCGAAGAGGTCTGACGGGCCTGACCGGGGCACTCGCCCGGGTGCCCCGGTCGCCCAGGACCCGTACAGACCATGATGAAGAGCCCCAATTCTCGCTGACGCGAGGGGCACGACCCTGAAAGAGGGATTGACGACAAGTGCTCGACGTCAACTTCTTCGACGAGCTGCGGATCGGCCTGGCCACCGCGGACGACATTCGGCAGTGGTCCCACGGCGAGGTCAAGAAGCCGGAGACCATCAACTACCGCACCCTGAAGCCCGAGAAGGACGGACTCTTCTGCGAGAAGATCTTCGGCCCCACCCGGGACTGGGAGTGCTACTGCGGCAAGTACAAGCGCGTTCGCTTCAAGGGCATCATCTGCGAGCGCTGTGGCGTCGAGGTCACGCGCGCCAAGGTGCGCCGTGAGCGGATGGGCCACATCGAGCTGGCCGCCCCCGTCACCCACATCTGGTACTTCAAGGGCGTCCCGTCGCGCCTGGGCTACCTGCTCGACCTCGCGCCGAAGGACCTGGAAAAGGTCATCTACTTCGCCGCGTACATGATCACCTGGGTGGACGAGGAGCGCCGCACGCGCGACCTGCCCTCCCTGGAGGCGCACGTCTCCGTCGAGCGTCAGCAGGTCGAGCAGCGCCGCGACGCCGACCTGGAGGCCCGGGCCAAGAAGCTCGAGACCGACCTGGCCGAGCTGGAGGCCGAGGGCGCCAAGGCCGACGTGCGCCGCAAGGTGCGCGAGGGCGCCGAGCGCGAGATGAAGCAGCTCCGCGACCGTGCCCAGCGCGAGATCGACCGCCTGGACGAGGTGTGGAACCGCTTCAAGAACCTCAAGGTCCAGGACCTGGAGGGTGACGAGCTGCTCTACCGCGAGCTGCGGGACCGCTTCGGCACCTACTTCATGGGCGGCATGGGCGCCGCCGCGCTGCAGAAGCGCCTGGAGTCCTTCGACCTGGAGGAAGAGGCCGAGCGGCTGCGGGAGATCATCCGCACCGGCAAGGGCCAGAAGAAGACCCGTGCGCTCAAGCGCCTCAAGGTCGTCTCCGCGTTCCTGCAGACCCGCAACAGCCCCAACGGCATGGTTCTGGACTGCGTCCCGGTCATCCCGCCGGACCTGCGCCCGATGGTGCAGCTCGACGGTGGCCGCTTCGCGACCTCGGACCTGAACGACCTCTACCGTCGGGTCATCAACCGGAACAACCGTCTCAAGCGTCTCCTTGACCTCGGTGCCCCCGAGATCATCGTGAACAACGAGAAGCGGATGCTCCAGGAGGCCGTCGACGCGCTGTTCGACAACGGCCGCCGCGGCCGTCCGGTCACCGGCCCGGGCAACCGCCCGCTGAAGTCCCTGAGCGACATGCTCAAGGGCAAGCAGGGTCGATTCCGTCAGAACCTGCTCGGCAAGCGCGTCGACTACTCGGCCCGTTCGGTCATCGTCGTCGGCCCGCAGCTCAAGCTGCACCAGTGTGGTCTGCCCAAGGCCATGGCCCTCGAACTGTTCAAGCCGTTCGTGATGAAGCGCCTGGTGGACCTGAACCACGCGCAGAACATCAAGAGCGCCAAGCGAATGGTCGAGCGCGGTCGCACGGTCGTCTACGACGTGCTCGAAGAGGTCATCGCCGAACACCCGGTGCTCCTCAACCGTGCGCCGACCCTGCACCGCCTGGGCATCCAGGCCTTCGAGCCGCAGCTCGTCGAGGGCAAGGCCATCCAGATCCACCCGCTCGTGTGCACCGCGTTCAACGCGGACTTCGACGGCGACCAGATGGCCGTGCACCTGCCGCTGTCCGCGGAGGCGCAGGCCGAGGCCCGCATCCTGATGCTGTCCTCGAACAACATCCTCAAGCCCGCCGACGGCCGGCCGGTGACGATGCCGACCCAGGACATGGTCCTCGGTCTGTTCTTCCTCACCACCGACGAGGCGGAGCGCAAGACCGTCGGCGAGGGCCGGTCCTTCGGCTCCACCGCCGAGGCGATCATGGCGTTCGACAACCGGGAGCTCTCGCTCCAGGCCAAGGTGGACATCCGCTTCCCGGTCGGCACCATGCCGCCGCGGGGCTGGACCCCGCCGGAGCCCACCGAGGACGAGAACGGCGAGCTGGCTCGGCCGTACCAGCCGGGCGACAGCTTCCGGCTCACCACCTCGCTCGGCCGCGCGCTCTTCAACGAGCTGCTGCCCGAGGACTACCCGTTCGTCGACTACTCGGTGGGCAAGAAGCAGCTCTCCGAGATCGTCAACGACCTGGCGGAGCGCTACCCCAAGGTCATCGTGGCGGCGACGCTGGACAACCTGAAGGCGGCCGGTTTCCACTGGGCCACCCGCTCGGGCGTGACCGTCGCGTTCTCCGACATCCTCGGCCCGCCGGAGAAGCCGGCGATCCTGGACGAGTACGAGGCCAAGGCACTGCACGTCCAGAAGCAGTTCGAGCGCGGTCTGATCACGCGCGACGAGCGGCACCAGGAGCTCGTGGTCATCTGGAACAAGGCGACCAACGAGGTCTCCGAGGCCATGCAGCGCAACTTCCCGCGCACTAACCCGATCTTCATCATGATCGAGTCCGGCGCGCGTGGAAACATGATGCAGATGCGTCAGATCGCCGGTATGCGTGGTCTGGTGTCCAACGCCAAGAACGAGACCATCTCGCGTCCGATCAAGGCGTCCTACCGTGACGGCCTGTCCGTTCTCGAGTACTTCATCGCCACCCACGGTGCCCGTAAGGGCCTCGCGGACACCGCCCTGCGTACCGCCGACTCGGGTTACCTGACCCGTCGTCTGGTGGACGTCTCGCAGGACGTGATCATCCGCGAGGAGGACTGCGGCACCGAGCGCGGCCTGAAGCTGGCCATCGCCACCAAGGGCACGGACGGCGTGCTGCGCAAGACGGACGACGTCGAGACCAGCGTGTACGCGCGGATGCTCGCCGAGGACGTCGTGGTGGACGGCAAGGTCATCGCGCCGGCCAACGTCGACCTGGGCGATGTCCTCATCGACCAGCTCGTCAAGCACGGTGTGACCACGGTCAAGACCCGCTCGGTGCTCACCTGCGAGTCCGCCGTCGGCACCTGTGCCTTCTGCTACGGCCGCTCGCTGGCCACCGGCAAGCTCGTGGACATCGGCGAGGCCGTCGGCATCATCGCGGCCCAGTCCATCGGTGAGCCCGGCACCCAGCTCACGATGCGTACCTTCCACACCGGTGGTGTGGCCGGTGACGACATCACCCAGGGTCTGCCGCGTGTCGTCGAGCTCTTCGAGGCCCGTACGCCCAAGGGTGTCGCCCCCATCTCGGAGGCGGCCGGTCGGGTGCGCATCGAGGAGACCGAGAAGACCAAGAAGCTCGTCGTCACCCCGGACGACGGCTCCGAGGAGACCGCGTACGGCGTCTCCAAGCGAGCCCGACTCCTGGTCGGCGAGGGCGACCACGTCGAGGTGGGTCAGGCGCTGACGCTGGGTGCCACCAACCCGCACGACGTGCTGCGCATCCTCGGCCAGCGGGCCGTGCAGGTGCACCTGGTCGGCGAGGTCCAGAAGGTCTACAACTCGCAGGGTGTGTCGATCCACGACAAGCACATCGAGATCATCATCCGGCAGATGCTGCGCCGGGTGACGATCATCGAGTCCGGCGACGCGGAGCTGCTGCCGGGCGAGCTCGTGGAGCGCTCGCGCTTCGAGAACGAGAACCGTCGCGTGGTGCAGGAGGGTGGTCACCCGGCTTCGGGTCGTCCGCAGCTCATGGGCATCACCAAGGCGTCGCTGGCCACCGAGTCGTGGCTGTCGGCGGCGTCCTTCCAGGAGACGACCCGGGTGCTCACCGACGCGGCGATCAACGCCAAGTCGGACTCCCTGATCGGCCTCAAGGAGAACGTCATCATCGGCAAGCTCATCCCGGCCGGTACGGGCCTGTCCCGCTACCGCAACATCCGGGTCGAGCCGACCGAGGAGGCCAAGGCCGCGATGTACTCGGCCGTCGGCTACGACGACATCGACTACTCGCCCTTCGGGACGGGTTCGGGCCAGGCGGTTCCGCTGGAGGACTACGACTACGGTCCGTACAACCAGTAGGACCCGATCCGGCGTCAGGTCCGGGTGCGTGCCCGCTTCGGCGGGGCGTGACCGGGCCGGCCGGGGCGGCGCGAGAAGGCCGAAACCGCGGGGCGGTCATCCCAGTGTGGGATGACCGCCCCGCGGTTCGTCGTGGATGATGGAGGGAGCTGTCTAGCTGGGGGAGGTTTCTCAGGTGGCGTTCCAACCGTGGCAGGGCGGACAACCGGCCCAGCCGATGATCCAGTCACCGATGATGCGGGTCTCACACGCCGAGCGCGAGCGGGCGGTCGACGTGCTGAAGGCCGGCTTCGTCGAGGGGCGGCTGCCCCAGCCCGAGTACGAGCAGCGCATCACCCGGGCCTACCAGGCGCAGACGTACGGCGAACTCCAGGTGTTGGTCGCGGATCTTCCCCAAGGGCCGCTGTCCCAGGCGCAGTTCGTCCCGCGACCGATGGCGCCGGCGGTGCCGCAGACCTTCCTGCCGGCGCAGGCGCGGACTAACGGGAGCGCGACGGGTTCCCTGGTGTGCGGCATCCTCGGCACGATGGTCGGCGTCACCGCGATTCCGGCGGTGATCCTGGGGCACAAGGCGCGCGCCGAGATCCGCCGTACGGGGGAGCAGGGCGACGGGATGGCGATCGCGGGCCTGGTGCTCGGGTACGTGGTGATGGGCTTCGTGGCGTTGATGGTGCTGGCCGTGGTGTTGGCGGTCGCCCTCTGACCTGACCCGCCGACGGGGCTGTGACCTGGGCGGACGCGGACGGCGTCGCTGCTCGGCCGGTGTCCGTCGGCGGGGGGCTGCGCTGCCGGGCCGTGGGGCGGGGCGGGGGCGCGGCCGGTGTTCAGCGGCTGAGATGTGCTTTCGCGCGGGGAGCGGGCGCACTACGGTAAGCCGCAACGCCGTGAGCCGCCCGGCGTGTCCTACGCGTGTGCATTTGTTTTGACCGGAGCCGATGCGGTAGGTACGCTCTGACCTTGTGCCTGGCGTGTCCCTGGGCTCCCGTGCGCGCGCGCTTCCTCGGCTTCCGTCGAGGTGAGGTGTCCCGGACGGAGCTCGGAGGAGTACCCCCAAGTTTTTGGGGGTCCAAGGTGTTCTACACCAAACTCCGCACTCTTTCGCTCATCGCGGCGGTCTAGAGCGTGCGACACACCCGACCGCGTGGGTCGGAGAAACCCCAGGTTAGCTTTACTAGACGGCACACAGAAACCGGAGAAACGGTGCCTACGATCCAGCAGCTGGTCCGCAAGGGCCGGCAGGACAAGGTCGAGAAGAACAAGACGCCCGCGCTGGAGGGTTCCCCCCAGCGTCGTGGCGTCTGCACGCGTGTTTTCACGACCACCCCGAAGAAGCCGAACTCGGCCCTGCGTAAGGTCGCGCGTGTGCGTCTGACCAGCGGGATCGAGGTCACCGCTTACATTCCGGGTGAGGGCCACAACCTGCAGGAGCACTCGATCGTGCTCGTGCGTGGCGGTCGTGTGAAGGACCTGCCGGGCGTTCGCTACAAGATCATTCGTGGCTCGCTCGACACCCAGGGCGTCAAGAACCGCAAGCAGGCTCGCAGCCGCTACGGCGCCAAGAAGGAGAAGTAAGAATGCCTCGTAAGGGCCCCGCCCCGAAGCGCCCGGTCATCATCGACCCGGTCTACAGCTCTCCTCTTGTCACCTCCCTCATCAACAAGGTGCTGCTGAACGGCAAGCGCTCCACCGCTGAGCGCATCGTCTACGGCGCCATGGAGGGGCTGCGCGAGAAGACCGGCAACGACCCGGTCATCACGCTCAAGCGCGCGCTGGAGAACATCAAGCCGACCCTTGAGGTGAAGTCCCGCCGAGTCGGTGGCGCCACCTACCAGGTGCCGGTCGAGGTCAAGCCCGGCCGCGCCTCCACCCTCGCGCTGCGCTGGCTCGTGGGCTACTCGCGCGCCCGTCGCGAGAAGACCATGACCGAGCGTCTGATGAACGAGCTCCTGGACGCCAGCAACGGTCTGGGCGCCGCGGTCAAGCGTCGCGAGGACACCCACAAGATGGCCGAGTCCAACAAGGCCTTCGCGCACTACCGCTGGTAGTCGCTACCCCCATCGAGAACCGAGAGAAGACTGAGCCAGATGGCCACCACTTCACTTGACCTGGCCAGGGTCCGCAACATCGGGATCATGGCCCACATCGACGCGGGCAAGACGACGACCACCGAGCGGATTCTGTTCTACACCGGTGTGAGCTACAAGATCGGTGAGGTCCACGACGGCGCTGCCACGATGGACTGGATGGAGCAGGAGCAGGAGCGCGGCATCACGATCACGTCGGCCGCGACCACCTGTCACTGGCCGGTGAACAACGTCGACCACACCATCAACATCATCGACACCCCGGGCCACGTCGACTTCACCGTCGAGGTGGAGCGTTCGCTGCGCGTGCTCGACGGCGCCGTGACGGTGTTCGACGGTGTCGCCGGTGTGGAGCCGCAGTCCGAGACGGTCTGGCGTCAGGCCGACCGTTACAACGTTCCGCGCATCTGCTTCGTGAACAAGCTGGACCGCGTCGGTGCCGAGTTCCACCGCTGCGTCGACATGATCGTCGACCGTCTCGGTGCGACCCCGCTCGTCATGCAGCTGCCGATCGGCGCCGAGGCGGACTTCAAGGGCGTTGTCGACCTGGTCCGCATGAAGGCGCTCGTGTGGTCCGCGGATGCCGCCAAGGGTGAGATGTACGACACCCTGGACATCCCGGACACTCACACCGAGGCCGCGGCCGAGTGGCGCGACAAGCTCCTGGAGACCGCCGCCGAGGGCGACGAAGAGCTGATGGAGCTGTACCTGGAGGGCGAGGAGCCCACCGAGGAGCAGCTCATGGCCGGCATCCGCCGCGCCACCATCGCCGGCAACCTCACGCCGGTCTTCTGTGGCACCGCGTTCAAGAACAAGGGCGTCCAGCCCCTGCTCGACGCGGTGGTCGCCTACCTGCCGTCCCCCGTGGACGTCGAGGGCGTGACCGGCCACAAGGTCGACGACGAGGACACCGAGATCTTCCGCAAGGCCTCGGACGACGAGCCGTTCGCCGGCCTCGCCTTCAAGATCATGAGCGACCCGCACCTCGGGAAGCTCACCTTCGTCCGGATCTACTCCGGCCGCATGGACGCCGGCACCCAGGTGCTGAACTCCGTGAAGGGCAAGAAGGAGCGGATCGGCAAGATCTACCGGATGCACGCGAACAAGCGTGAGGAGATCGACAGCGTGGGTGCCGGCGACATCGTCGCCGTCATGGGTCTCAAGCAGACCACCACCGGCGAGACCCTCTGCGACGCTGGCAACCCGGTGATCCTGGAGTCCATGAACTTCCCGGCCCCGGTGATCCAGGTCGCCATCGAGCCGAAGTCCAAGGGTGACCAGGAGAAGCTGGGTATCGCCATCCAGCGCCTCGCCGAGGAGGACCCGTCCTTCCAGGTCCACACCGACGAGGAGACCGGCCAGACCATCATCGCGGGTATGGGCGAGCTGCACCTCGACGTGCTGGTCGACCGTATGAAGCGCGAGTTCAAGGTCGAGGCCAACGTCGGCAAGCCGCAGGTCGCGTACCGCGAGACGCTGCGCAAGGCCGTCGAGCGGATCGACTACACGCACAAGAAGCAGACTGGTGGTTCCGGCCAGTTCGCCAAGGTGCAGATCGCGATCGAGCCGCTTGAGGGCGACGGATACGAGTTCGTGAACAAGGTCACCGGTGGCCGCATCCCGCGGGAGTACATCCCGTCCGTGGACGCGGGCTGCCAGGAGGCCCTGGAGTTCGGCGTGCTGGCCGGCTACCCGCTGACCGGCGTGAAGGTGACGCTGCTCGACGGCGCCTACCACGAGGTCGACTCCTCCGAGCTCGCGTTCAAGATCGCTGGCTCCATGGCGTTCAAGGAGGGTGCTCGCAAGGCGTCGCCGGCTCTGCTGGAGCCGATGATGGCCGTCGAGGTCATCACTCCCGAGGACTACATGGGCGACGTCATCGGCGACATCAACTCCCGCCGTGGACAGATCCAGTCCATGGAGGACCGCAGCGGCGCCAAGGTCGTCAAGGGCCTGGTTCCGCTCTCGGAGATGTTCGGCTACGTCGGTGACCTGCGGAGCAAGACCTCCGGTCGTGCGAGCTACTCCATGCAGTTCGACTCCTACGCCGAGGTTCCGCGGAACGTCGCCGAGGAGATCATCGCGAAGGTCAAGGGCGAGTAACGAGGGACCGTCCCCGCAGCAGCGGGGATGAGCCCACTCCGTTGCTCAGCCTTTAGGCTGGAGCAAAGGCATCGGGGCATTCCGCCACAGAACGCACCACGCGTCCTGTGGCGGGGCCCCGGGTGCCGGCCCCCAAGCGAATACGGCCAAGGGCATCCCCTCGGGGTCCTGGTCGGTTCGGTAAGACCACCTGAACCCATCCGCACCGTGTGGATGGAGTACAGCACCAGTCCACAGGAGGACCCCAGTGGCGAAGGCGAAGTTCGAGCGGACTAAGCCGCACGTCAACATCGGCACCATCGGTCACATCGACCACGGTAAGACGACGCTTACCGCGGCGATCACCAAGGTGCTGCACGACGCGTACCCGGACCTGAACGAGGCCTCGGCCTTCGACCAGATCGACAAGGCTCCTGAGGAGCGCCAGCGCGGTATCACCATCTCCATCGCGCACGTCGAGTACCAGACCGAGTCGCGTCACTACGCCCACGTTGACTGCCCGGGTCACGCGGACTACATCAAGAACATGATCACCGGTGCCGCCCAGATGGACGGCGCGATCCTCGTGGTCGCCGCGACCGACGGTCCGATGCCGCAGACCAAGGAGCACGTGCTCCTCGCCCGCCAGGTGGGCGTGCCGTACATCGTTGTCGCCCTGAACAAGGCCGACATGGTGGACGACGAGGAGATCATGGAGCTCGTCGAGCTTGAGGTTCGCGAGCTGCTCTCCGAGTACGAGTTCCCGGGCGACGACCTGCCGGTCGTCAAGGTTTCCGCGCTCAAGGCCCTCGAGGGCGACGCGGAGTGGGGCAAGTCCGTCCTCGACCTGATGAAGGCCGTCGACGAGTCGATCCCGCAGCCCGAGCGCGACGTCGACAAGCCGTTCCTGATGCCGATCGAGGACGTCTTCACGATCACCGGTCGTGGCACCGTCGTCACCGGTCGTATCGAGCGAGGCATCCTGAAGGTCAACGAGACCGTTGACATCATCGGGATCAAGCAGGAGAAGACCACCACCACGGTCACCGGCATCGAGATGTTCCGCAAGCTGCTCGACGAGGGCCAGGCCGGTGAGAACGTCGGTCTGCTCCTCCGTGGCATCAAGCGCGAGGACGTCGAGCGCGGCCAGGTCATCATCAAGCCCGGTTCGGTCACGCCGCACACCGAGTTCGAGGCCCAGGCCTACATCCTGTCGAAGGACGAGGGTGGCCGTCACACCCCGTTCTTCAACAACTACCGCCCCCAGTTCTACTTCCGTACCACGGACGTGACGGGCGTGGTGACCCTCCCCGAGGGCACCGAGATGGTCATGCCGGGCGACAACACCGAGATGTCCGTCCAGCTCATCCAGCCGGTCGCCATGGAAGAGGGCCTGAAGTTCGCCATCCGTGAGGGTGGCCGGACGGTGGGCGCCGGTCAGGTCACGAAGATCAACAAGTGATCTGATCCTTCCGCTCCCCAGCCGGCCCCGCCTCCGGGCGAGGCCGGCTCCGGACCGGGACCGTCTCCGCGGCGGCCCCGCCCGAGCCGACGCCTCCGCGTGAGGCACGCTGACCGGAGCGGAAGGCCGCGCGCCCGCGCGGCACACCGACCTGGGCCCCACTCGCTTCACCGCGAGTGGGGCCCAGGTCTTTTGCGTGGGCGAGGGGAGGGGAGGCCCGCCCCCGGCGCGGTGCGGCGCGGCCCCATGAGCCCGCCACACGCCGCCCTCGCGCGCCGGGAGCCTTACGCCTGGCCGGTGGGGCGGGGTTGCCAGAGCCAGGGCGTGGCGGCGGGGGAGAGGCCGACGACGCGGGTCGGCGCGGCGCTCGGGCCGGGTGGCACCAGCGCCGGCAGGCCCACCGGCTGGAGCCGGTGCGGGGAGCGCAGCGGCCGGGCGGTCGGGCCCGAGCCGTACCGCAGGATCGCCTCGCCGTCCCGGCCGCGCCCGAGTACGACCGGTCCGGGCGCCTCGGCGTCAGTGTCGAGGGGGGCGTACGAGGTGCTCAGCGGCCCGTATCCGGCGAAGCCGCGCAGCGGCGTGGCGCGCGTGCGCGCACGGCCGGCGCCGATCGTGTAACTGACCGGTTCGGTCGCGGCGGGGGAGCGGTAGGTCACCAGCAGGGCGCCGGAGGGGGTCAGGGTGGCGGCCGGCTGCTCGCCGGGGACCGGCAGTCCGGTGGCCGGCCGAGCGCTGACCGGCTGGCCGGCCCCGGGCTGGGCCCAGTGCCGCAGTCCGCCGCGCCCCGCCGCGAAGACGTGCACCAGGCCGTGGGCGTCGAGCGTCGCGCTCAGCCCGTCCTGGATCTCGTCGACCTCGGCGACGGGCGGCGAGCCGGCACCGGGCGCCCCCGCGTCGGGCAGCGGCTGCCAGGGTGACCAGGAGCCGCGCGCGTCGCGTACGCGGGTGGCCAGCCCCTTGTCGGCCGTACGGGCGAACAGGTGCACCTGGCCGTCCGGGGTCGCGATCGCGACCGGGCAGCCCACGCGGCGGCCCCGCTCGGGGGTCTCGTCCGGGGTGCCGAGCCCGCGCCAGGGGCGGAACGGGCCGTCCGCGACGCGCTGCTCAAGGACCACCAACTCCCGCGTGTTGGCGCCTCCTTGGCCCTCCAGGGCGGCGAAGCGCAGCGCGAAGACCAGCTGGCGGCCGGCCCGGTCGACCACCGCGCACAGCGAGGGGGCCAGCGGCCCGCCGCCGAGGTTGCCGGGGGCGCCCCAGCGACCGCTGCCGGGCGCGGTCTCGCGCCAGCGCACCGCCTGGGTGCCGAGCACGCCGTACGCGACCAGCCGGCCGTCGCGCTCGGTGAGGGGGGCCAGCCGGGGGCCGGGGTGGCGGTAGTGGGTGCTGCGGACCCAGCCCTTGCGGTTGCGCAGCGGGCGGGTGCCGCCCTGGCCGTAGTCGCCGCAGCCCGCCGTGTTGCCGCACCGCCAGTCGGGGCTGCCGCCGTACGCGGCCAGGAAGCGGGCCTTGTCGCCCACGACGTCGCCCGGCAGGTTGTGCGGCCAGCGCTGGTTGTAGTAGCCGCGGAAGGCGGTGGTGGAGAAGCGCGGGGCGCGACCGTCGCGGCGCGCGGCGTCGCCGGCCCACTGGAACATGGCCTTCCAGGCGAACAGCGCGACCGGCGTGTGGTCGCGGTGGTCGGAACAGCCCGGCTGGTCGCTGTCGCGCCGGTGCCTGGCGTCGTGGACCTGGAAGTCCGGATCGGGGTCCAGGGTGTGGATGAGGGTGGGGCGGAAGTGGTCCATGAGGTGCACGAGGACATCGACCAGCGATGCGTGCCGGTAGGTGCTGACGCGGCGCAGCGGCGACCCGGTCGGCAGCAGGGTCTCCATGGTGGTGCCGGGCACGTCCCACAGGTGGGGCGTGCGTGAGCCGTCGGCGGAGAGCGTGGCGATGTTGAGGAAGATCAGCCGCACCGAACGGCCGCCCTGCGCGAGGACGTTGCTCTCGGCGCTCAGCCCGCCCGGCAGGTCGAGCACCGAGCGCTGCCAGCGGGTGAACCGGTGCATCCCGAGCATCTCGGCGTACGCCTGGCGCAGTCCCTGCTGGCGGGAGGAGGTGTAGCCGGGCTTGTCGGCGGGTGGCAGCGGGCGGCCCGGCGCGTTGTTGACGCCCAGCGCCTCGCCCGCGGTGACGTAGACGGAGACCACCGGGACGCCGGCGTCCAGCACGTGCCGGGCGTCCGGGTTCATGAAGTACAGGTCGTCGTCCGGGTGCGCCAGGACCTGGAGGAGCAGCGCGTCCTTGTCGCCGGTGACCGAGGTGAACGGCTCCGCCGCGTGTGGGTCGACCGAGCGCACGGGGGTGAGAGGGCCGCCCGGGAGCGTCGTCGGGGCGGCGAGGGTGTCCGGGGCCCGGCCGCCGACGACGCCAGCCGCCGTGAGGGCCGCCAGGGCCGCCACCACCTGCCGTCGTCCGGGCGGTGACCACGGGGTCGTGCTTTTCACCTGCTGTGCCTCGCGATGTCATTCCGGGGCAGCGCCTACGTTCGCGGGCTGCGCTCGCGTTATGGCAGACGGTGCGCGGTGCGGGTTGGTTGCCCGGGACGAGTGAACTCGGTGATCACAAGTTGATCACTGCGAGAGCGTGCGCGGGACGCGCGGGGGATCGCCAACTGGCATGCGGGCGGCGTGGGTTGGGGCGGGGCGGGGTGATGGGGGTGGGGGCGCGGGCGGTCCGGCGCCGCGACGGCGGTTACCCTGGGGATCGGCCCCGCGCCCGGCCGGCCGTGCCGCGCGGCGCGCGTCTCGGGGGAGGCCGTCACTCCGGCCCCCTGGCGCGCCGGGGCGTCTCGGGTGAGGATTCGCCGCCACTCCTGTGGGGTACCCTCCAAGGCTCGATTCGCGACCGGCATGCCCCGTATGGCACACTGTCCAGGTTGCTCGGTTGAGTGCCGATGTTGCGCGCCTCCCGCCGGGGGGACTGGAAGCGAGTCCCGCAGTACTCGTCGCCCCACGCTGTGTGCCGAAAGGCGCAGGGGCGGAAGTACGGGAATCTTCCGGGAAGTGCAGCGGGGCCCCAGCCAGGCACCCGGTGGGTGATCTTCCCCCACAACCCCCTTCACCAGGGAATTCTCCTATGGAGAGTTACGAGAGGGAGGGCGACACGCCCGACCGCGTGGGTCGGGGAAAGGTCGCGAACGCACCGGGTCCCAGAGCGTGACGAGAGACAGGACTACGAAGTAGCCATGGCGGGACAGAAGATCCGCATCCGGCTCAAGGCCTACGACCACGAGGTCATCGACTCCTCGGCGAAGAAGATCGTCGAGACGGTGACGCGCACTGGTGCGTCGGTCGCGGGCCCGGTGCCGCTGCCCACTGAGAAGAACGTGTACTGCGTCATCAAGTCGCCGCACAAGTACAAGGACTCGCGCGAGCACTTCGAGATGCGCACGCACAAGCGCCTCATCGACATCCTCGACCCCACGCCGAAGACCGTCGACTCGCTCATGCGTCTCGACCTGCCGGCGGGCGTCGACATCGAGATCAAGCTCTGAGGTGACGCGCGAGATGGCTAAGCAGATCAAGGGCGTCCTGGGCGAGAAGCTCGGCATGACGCAGGTGTGGGACGAGAACAACCGCGTTGTTCCGGTCACCGTCGTCAAGGCCGGGCCCTGTGTCGTGACCCAGGTCCGTACCGCTGACTCGGACGGCTACAACGCCGTCCAGATCGCCTTCGGCGAGATCGACCCGCGCAAGGTGAACAAGCCCCTCAAGGGTCACTTCGCCAAGGCCGACGTCACCCCGCGCCGCCACCTGGTGGAGCTGCGTACCGCTGACGCCAGCGCGTACACGCTCGGCCAGGAGGTCACCGCCGAGGTGTTCGACTCCGGTGTCAAGGTCGACGTGACCGGCACCAGCAAGGGCAAGGGCACCGCCGGTGTCATGAAGCGCCACGGCTTCGGTGGCCTCGGCGCCGGCCACGGCACGCAGCGCAAGCACCGCTCGCCCGGCTCCATCGGTGGCTGCGCCACCCCGGGTCGCGTGTTCAAGGGCCTGCGTATGGCTGGCCGCATGGGCAACGAGCGGGTCACCACCCAGAACCTGACCGTCCATGCCGTTGACGCGGAGAAGGGCCTGCTCCTGATCAAGGGCGCGGTTCCTGGTCCGAACGGCGGCCTCGTCCTGGTCCGTACCGCGGCCAAGGGGGCCTGAGGTAACCGATGAGCACCATTGACATCCTTTCGCCGGCAGGCGACAAGGCCGGGACCGTCGAACTCCCCACGGAGATCTTCGACGCGCAGGTCAGCGTTCCGCTGATCCACCAGGTCGTCGTCGCCCAGCTGGCCGCTGCCCGCCAGGGCACGCACAAGACCAAGACCCGTGGCGAGGTCCGCGGCGGTGGCAAGAAGCCCTACCGCCAGAAGGGCACCGGCCGCGCCCGTCAGGGCTCGACCCGCGCGCCGCAGTTCGCCGGTGGTGGCGTCGTGCACGGTCCCGTGCCGCGCGACTACTCGCAGCGCACCCCGAAGAAGATGAAGGCCGCCGCCCTGCGCGGTGCCCTCTCCGACCGGGCGCGTCACAGCCGCATCCACGTCGTCACCGGCGTGGTCGAGGGCGAGGTCTCCACCAAGGCCGCCAAGACCCTGTTCGGCAAGATCAGCGAGCGGAAGAACCTGCTCCTGGTCGTCGACCGGGCCGACGAGGCCGCGTGGCTGTCCGCCCGCAACCTGCCCCAGGTGCACATCCTGGAGCCGGGCCAGCTGAACACGTACGACGTGCTCGTCTCCGATGACGTGGTCTTCACGCAGACCGCCTTCGAGTCCTTCGTGGCCGGTCCGGCCGCGTCTGCCAAGGCTGTCGCCTCCGAGGCCGAGCTCGAAGGGAGCGACGCCTGATGACTGAGGCAACCGCGGGGACCATCACCAGCAAGACCTTCACGGACCCCCGTGACATCCTGGTCAAGCCGGTGGTTTCCGAGAAGAGCTACGCGCTGCTGGACGAGAACAAGTACACGTTCATCGTCGACCCGCGCGCGAACAAGACCCAGATCAAGCAGGCCGTCGAGGCGGTCTTCTCGGTCAAGGTCACCGGGGTCAACACGATCAACCGGCAGGGCAAGCGCAAGCGCACCCGCACCGGTTTCGGCAAGCGCAAGGACACCAAGCGCGCCATCGTGACCCTCGCCGAGGGCGACCGCATCGACATCTTCGGCGGCCCGGTCTCCTAACGGAGATCGGAACGTCCAGAAGTCCGGAATCTTCCGAGGACTGAGAAATGGGTATCCGCAAGTACAAGCCGACGACTCCGGGCCGTCGTGGCTCCAGCGTCGCCGACTTCGTCGAGATCACGCGGTCCACGCCGGAGAAGTCGCTGGTCCGCCCGCTGCACAGCAAGGGCGGTCGTAACAACGCCGGTCGTGTGACCGTTCGCCACCAGGGTGGCGGACACAAGCGCGCGTACCGCGTCATCGACTTCCGTCGTCACGACAAGGACGGCGTCCCGGCGAAGGTCGCTCACATCGAGTACGACCCCAACCGCACCGCGCGCATCGCGCTCCTGCACTACGCCGACGGCGAGAAGCGCTACATCATCGCGCCGGCCGGCCTGAAGCAGGGTGACCGGATCGAGAACGGCCCCGGGGCCGACATCAAGCCGGGCAACAACCTGCCGCTGCGCAACATCCCGGTCGGTACGGTCATCCACGCCATCGAGCTGCGGCCCGGTGGCGGCGCGAAGTTCGCCCGCTCCGCCGGCGCCTCCGTGCAGCTCCTGGCGCGTGAGGGCTCCATGGCGCACCTGCGCATGCCGTCCGGCGAGATTCGCCTGGTCGACGTCCGCTGCCGCGCCACTGTCGGCGAGGTCGGCAACGCCGAGCAGTCGAACATCAACTGGGGCAAGGCCGGCCGTATGCGCTGGAAGGGCGTTCGCCCGACCGTCCGCGGTGTCGTGATGAACCCCGTCGACCACCCGCACGGTGGTGGTGAGGGCAAGACCTCCGGTGGTCGCCACCCGGTCTCGCCGTGGGGTCAGAAGGAGGGCCGTACGCGCTCGCCGAAGAAGGCCAGCAACAAGTACATCGTCCGCCGCCGCAAGACGAACAAGAAGCGCTAGGAGCGGGTTTAGATGCCGCGCAGTCTCAAGAAGGGGCCCTTCGTCGACGACCACCTGAGCAAGAAGGTGGACGTACAGAACGAGGCAGGCACCAAGAACGTCATCAAGACCTGGTCCCGCCGCTCCATGATCGTCCCGGCCATGCTCGGCCACACGATCGCGGTGCACGACGGCCGCAAGCACGTCCCGGTGTTCGTCACCGAGTCGATGGTCGGCCACAAGCTCGGCGAGTTTGCGCCGACCCGCACCTTCCGCGGCCATGAGAAGGACGACCGCAAGTCGCGTCGTCGCTGATCTGCGGAAAGCGAAGACCATGACAGACACCGAAGGGACAACCATGGAAGCCAGGGCCCAGGCGCGGTACATCCGCGTCACGCCCATGAAGGCCCGCCGCGTGGTGGACCTTATCCGTGGCATGGATGCCACGGAGGCTCAGGCGGTCCTGCGTTTCGCCCCGCAGGCCGCCAGCGTGCCGGTCGGCAAGGTGCTGGACAGCGCCATTGCCAACGCCGCGCACAACTACGACCACACCGACGCGCAGAGCCTCTTCATCTCCGAGGCCTACGTCGACGAGGGCCCGACCCTGAAGCGGTTCCGGCCGCGCGCCCAGGGCCGTGCCTACCGGATCCGCAAGCGGACCAGCCACATCACCGTGGTCGTCAGCAGCAAGGAAGGAACCCGGTAATGGGCCAGAAGGTAAACCCGCACGGGTTCCGGCTCGGTATCACCACGGACTTCAAGTCCCGCTGGTACGCCGACAAGCTGTACAAGGACTACGTCAAGGAAGACGTCGCGATCCGTCGCATGCTCACGCAGGGCATGGAGCGGGCCGGCATCTCCAAGGTCGAGATCGAGCGCACCCGGGACCGGGTCCGCGTCGACGTCCACACCGCCCGGCCGGGCATCGTCATCGGCCGCCGCGGCGCGGAGGCCGACCGGCTCCGGGGCAACCTGGAGAAGCTCACCGGCAAGCAGATCCAGTTCAACATCCTCGAGGTGAAGAACCCGGAGACGGACGCTCAGCTGGTGGCCCAGGCCGTCGCCGAGCAGCTCTCCTCGCGTGTCTCCTTCCGTCGCGCCATGCGTAAGAGCATGCAGTCGACGATGAAGGCGGGCGCCAAGGGCATCAAGATCCAGTGTGGTGGCCGTCTCGGCGGCGCCGAGATGTCCCGCTCGGAGTTCTACCGCGAGGGCCGGGTGCCCCTGCACACCCTGCGTGCCAACGTGGACTACGGCTTCTTCGAGGCCAAGACGTCCTTCGGTCGCATCGGCGTGAAGGTGTGGATCTACAAGGGCGACGTCAAGAACATCGCCGAGGTCCGCGCCGAGAACGCCGCTGCCCGTGCCGGCAACCGCCCCTCGCGTGGCGGCGGCAACGAGCGCCCGGCCCGTGGTGGCCGTGGCGGCGAGCGGGGCGGCCGCGGCCGCAAGCCGCAGCAGCAGTCGGCCCCGGCCGCCGAGGCCCCCAAGGCCGAGGCGCCCGCCGCCGCTGCTCCGGCGGAGACCACCGGAACGGAGGCCTGACCGACATGCTGATCCCTCGCAGGGTCAAGCACCGCAAGCAGCACCACCCGAAGCGGTCGGGTATGGCCAAGGGCGGTACGGAGCTGGCGTTCGGTGAGTACGGCATTCAGGCCGTCACCGCGGCGTACGTGACGAACCGTCAGATCGAGGCCGCTCGTATCGCCATGACCCGCCACATCAAGCGTGGCGGCAAGGTCTGGATCAACATCTACCCGGACCGGCCGCTCACCAAGAAGCCCGCCGAGACCCGCATGGGTTCCGGTAAGGGTTCCCCGGAGTGGTGGATCGCGAACGTCAAGCCCGGTCGGGTGATGTTCGAGCTGTCCTACCCGAACGAGAAGACTGCTCGCGAGGCGCTGACCCGCGCCGCGCACAAGCTTCCGATGAAGTGCCGCATCGTTCGGCGCGAGGCAGGTGAGTCGTGATGGCGGCCGGTACCAAGGCGACCGAGCTGCGCGAGCTGAATGACGAGGACCTCGTCGCCAAGCTCCGTGAGGCCAAGGAGGAGCTGTTCAACCTCCGCTTCCAGGCGGCGACCGGACAGCTTGAGAACCACGGCCGGCTGAAGGCCGTCCGCAAGGACATCGCCCGGATCTACACCCTGATGCGCGAGCGCGAGCTCGGCATCGAGACGGTGGAGAGCGCCTGATGAGCGAGACGAATGTGACTGAGAACAAGCACGAGCGCGGCTTCCGCAAGACCCGTGAGGGTCTGGTCGTCAGCGACAAGATGGACAAGACCGTCGTCGTCGCCGTCGAGGACCGCGTCAAGCACGCGCTGTACGGCAAGGTCATCCGTCGTACGAACAAGCTCAAGGCGCACGACGAGCAGAACGCCGCGGGCATCGGCGACCGCGTTCTCCTGATGGAGACCCGGCCGCTGTCGGCGACGAAGCGCTGGCGCGTCGTCGAGATTCTCGAAAAGGCCAAGTAATCCCCTCCGAGGGGGACCCCCTCGGAATAGTTCCGCCAGGCTCGGCAGGGACTCGGGCGACCGAGTCCCTGCCGGGAACCGGCAGACGATCAGGAGATAGACGTGATCCAGCAGGAGTCGCGACTGCGCGTCGCCGACAACACTGGTGCGAAGGAGATCCTTTGCATCCGTGTTCTCGGTGGTTCCGGTCGCCGCTACGCGGGCATCGGTGACGTCATCGTCGCCACCGTCAAGGATGCGATCCCCGGTGGCAACGTGAAGAAGGGTGACGTCATCAAGGCGGTCATCGTGCGCACCGTCAAGGAGCGCCGCCGCCCCGATGGCTCGTACATCCGCTTCGACGAGAACGCCGCCGTCATTCTGAAGAACGACGGCGACCCCCGCGGCACCCGTATCTTCGGCCCGGTCGGCCGTGAGCTGCGCGAGAAGAAGTTCATGAAGATCGTCTCGCTCGCGCCGGAGGTGCTGTAACCGATGAAGATCAAGAAGGGTGACCTGGTCCAGGTCATCACCGGCAAGGACAAGGGCAAGCAGGGCAAGGTCATCGTGGCCTACCCCCGCGAGGACCGCGTCCTGGTCGAGGGTGTCAACCGGGTCAAGAAGCACACCAAGGCCGGCCAGACCGCCCGTGGCTCGAAGACCGGCGGCATCGTGACGACCGAGGCCCCCATCCACGTGAGCAACGTACAGCTCGTGGTGGAGAAGGACGGCGCGAAGGTCGTCACCCGCGTCGGGTACCGCTTCGACGACGAGGGCAACAAGATCCGCGTTGCCAAGCGGACCGGTGAGGACATCTGATGACTGCCACCACCAACGCGCCGCGCCTCAAGCTGCGCTACCGCGAAGAGATCTCGGCCAAGCTGCGTGAGGAGTTCTCGTACGAGAACGTCATGCAGGTTCCCGGCCTCACCAAGATCGTGGTCAACATGGGTGTGGGCGACGCCGCCCGCGACTCCAAGCTGATCGAGGGCGCCATCCGCGACCTCACCACGATCACCGGTCAGAAGCCGGCCGTCACCAAGGCCCGCAAGTCCATCGCGCAGTTCAAGCTGCGTGAGGGCCAGCCGATCGGTGCCCACGTCACCCTCCGTGGTGACCGCATGTGGGAGTTCCTGGACCGCACGCTGTCGCTCGCGCTGCCGCGCATCCGCGACTTCCGTGGCCTGTCGCCCAAGCAGTTCGACGGCCGGGGCAACTACACCTTCGGTCTCACGGAGCAGGTCATGTTCCACGAGATCGACCAGGACAAGATCGACCGGGTCCGGGGCATGGACATCACCGTGGTGACGACCGCCCAGAACGACGATGAGGGCCGTGCCCTGCTTCGTCACCTCGGCTTCCCGTTCAAGGAGAACTGACCGTGGCGAAGAAGGCTCTGATCGCTAAGGCCGCCCGCAAGCCGAAGTTCGCTGTGCGCGCGTACAACCGCTGCCAGCGCTGTGGCCGGCCGCACTCCGTCTACCGCAAGTTCGGCCTGTGCCGGGTGTGCCTTCGTGAGATGGCCCACCGTGGCGAGCTGCCGGGCGTGACCAAGAGCTCCTGGTAGATCCGCCGCCTGCCTGGTGAGCGCCCTCACGGGAGCCACCGAGGCGGTGTGCCGGAATCACCGGAGCTCTCGGTAAGCATCGGACCGGTGGGGGCCCCGCCCTTCGTCCCGTAAGGTAGAAGGGTTGGGCGCCCCGCCGCCCGAGACCACTGCGGGCGAGCCGCCCGCAAGAAGTCGCTTACTACGCCGAAGGTCCCCGCGCCGCACCCGTCCCGAACTGATTCGGGGAGAGGGATGGCGCAGATAGGAAACCCCGGCGAGAGAGGCCGAAGGCCAATTCATGACCATGACTGATCCCATCGCAGACATGCTGACGCGTCTGCGAAACGCGAACTCGGCGTACCACGACTCGGTGGCGATGCCGCACAGCAAGATCAAGTCGCACATCGCAGAGATCCTCCAGCAGGAGGGTTACATCACCGGTTGGAAGGTCGAGGACGCCGAGGTCGGCAAGAACCTCATCCTCGAGCTGAAGTTCGGCCCGAACCGTGAGCGTTCGATCGCCGGCATCAAGCGCATCTCGAAGCCGGGCCTGCGGGTCTACGCAAAGTCCACCAACCTGCCGAAGGTGCTCGGCGGCCTGGGCGTGGCGATCATCTCCACGTCGCACGGTCTGCTCACCGGCCAGCAGGCGCAGAAGAAGGGCGTGGGTGGGGAAGTCCTCGCCTACGTCTGGTAACCGGGAACGGAGGAATAGCCAATGTCGCGTATTGGACGGCTGCCCATCCAGGTTCCCGCTGGTGTGGACGTCACCATCGATGGCCGTACGGTCCAGGTGAAGGGCCCCAAGGGCACCCTCAGCCACACCGTCGCCGCGCCTATCGAGATCGCTAAGGGCGAGGACGGCGTACTCAACGTCACGCGCCCCAACGACGAGCGTCAGAACAAGGCCCTGCACGGCCTGTCCCGGACGCTGGTGGCGAACATGATCACCGGCGTGACCGCGGGCTACAGCAAGGCTCTCGAGATCAGCGGTGTCGGCTACCGCGTCCAGGCGAAGGGCTCCAACCTGGAGTTCGCGCTGGGCTACAGCCACCCCATCCTGATCGAGGCCCCCGAGGGCATCACCTTCAAGGTCGAGTCCCCGACCAAGCTCAGCGTCGAGGGCATCGACAAGCAGAAGGTCGGCGAGGTCGCCGCGAACATCCGCAAGCTGCGCAAGCCCGACCCGTACAAGGCCAAGGGCGTGAAGTACGCGGGCGAGGTCATCCGCCGCAAGGTCGGAAAGGCTGGTAAGTAAGCCATGGCATACGGTGTGAAGATCGCGAAGGGCAACGCCCGCAAGGGTGCCGCCCTCAAGCGGCGCCACATCCGCGTTCGCAAGCGGATCTCGGGTACGCCCGAGCGTCCCCGCCTCGTGGTCACGCGTTCCAACCGCCACATGGTGGCGCAGGTCATCGACGACATCGCGGGCCACACGCTCGCGTCGGCGTCGACCCTGGACGTGTCGATCCGCGGCGGAGAAGGCGACAAGAGCGCCCAGGCCCAGCAGGTCGGGGCCCTGGTGGCCGAGCGTGCCAAGGCCGCCGGCGTCGAGGCCGTGGTGTTCGACCGCGGTGGCAACCAGTACGCCGGGCGCATCGCCGCTCTGGCGGACGCCGCCCGCGAAGCCGGGCTGAAGTTCTAAGCCCCGGTTCCGGAGCTAGCGGACCGTAACAGAGAGAGGTATTTCCAATGGCTGGACCCCAGCGCCGCGGTGGCGGCGCCGGTGGCGGCGAGCGGCGGGACCGGAAGGGCCGGGACGGCGGCGCTGCTGCCGAGAAGACCGCGTACGTTGAGCGCGTTGTCGCGATCAACCGCGTCGCCAAGGTCGTGAAGGGTGGTCGTCGCTTCAGCTTCACCGCGCTGGTCGTGGTGGGCGACGGTGACGGCACCGTGGGTGTCGGATACGGGAAGGCGAAGGAGGTTCCGGCCGCCATCGCCAAGGGTGTTGAGGAGGCCAAGAAGAACTTCTTCAAGGTCCCCCGGATCCAGGGCACCATCCCGCACCCCATCCAGGGTGAGGAGGCCGCGGGTGTCGTGCTGCTCAAGCCGGCGTCCCCCGGTACCGGTGTGATCGCCGGTGGCCCGGTGCGCGCCGTCCTGGAGTGCGCGGGCATCCACGACGTGCTGAGCAAGTCGCTCGGTTCGTCGAACCCGATCAACATCGTGCACGCCACGCGTGCGGCGCTCCAGGGGCTTCAGCGTCCCGAGGAGATCGCCGCCCGCCGTGGCCTGCCGCTGGAGGACGTCGCCCCCGCGGCTCTGCTGCGGGCGCGTGCCGGGGTGGGTGCGTAATGGCTCGCCTCAAGGTCACGCAGACGAAGTCGTACATCGGCAGCAAGCAGAACCACCGTGACACGCTGCGTTCGCTCGGCCTGAAGAGGCTCGGCGACGTGGTGGTCAAGGAGGACCGTCCCGAGTTCCGCGGCATGGTGCACACCGTCCGCCACCTCGTCACGGTTGAGGAGGTCGACTGATCATGGCTGGTTCCTCCGAGAGCAAGCCGCTGAAGGTCCACAACCTCCGTCCGGCTCCGGGCGCCAAGACCGCCAAGACCCGTGTGGGTCGTGGTGAGGCGTCGAAGGGCAAGACGGCCGGTCGTGGTACCAAGGGCACGAAGGCCCGCTACCAGGTTCCGGAGCGCTTCGAGGGTGGGCAGATGCCCCTCCACATGCGTCTTCCGAAGCTGAAGGGCTTCAAGAACCCCGCGCACAAGCAGTTCCAGGTCGTGAACCTGGACAAGCTGGCCTCGCTCTACCCGCAGGGTGGCGAGGTCACGGTGGCCGATCTGGTCGCCAAGGGCGCGGTGCGCAAGAACGAGCTCGTCAAGGTGCTGGGCACCGGCGAGATCTCCGTGGCGCTGCAGGTGACGGTGGACGCCGTCTCCGGCTCCGCCAAGGAGAAGATTGCCGCCGCTGGCGGCACCGTTTCCGAGCTCATCTGAGCCGGTGACAAGCGACCGGGGATGTCCCTCATGAGGGGCATCCCCGGTTGGTCGTTCCTAGGGGGGCCCAGTCGCCGGTAAGGTGGCGTGCGCTGTTACCCTCCGCGTGGCCTGTGTCCGCGCGGGTTTTGACTGATTTGTATTCGTCGATCCTCAAGACCGTCACCTCTCGCGCTCGACGCGGGGGGCGCAGGAGGCACCGTGCTCACCGCGTTCGCCCGAGCGTTCAAGACGCCCGACCTGCGCAAGAAGCTGCTCTTCACGTTGGGCATCATTGTCCTGTTCCGGCTCGGGGCGCACGTCCCGGTTCCGGGCATCGACTACAAGAACGTCCAAGAGTGCATGGATCAGGCTGAGGCCCAGCAGGGCCTGTTCGGTCTGGTGAACATGTTCAGCGGTGGCGCCCTGCTGCAGATCACCATCTTCGCGCTAGGGATCATGCCGTACATCACGGCGAGCATCATCCTTCAGCTGCTCACGGTGGTGATCCCCCGCCTTGAGGCCCTCAAGAAGGAGGGCCAGTCGGGGCAGGCGAAGATCACGCAGTACACCCGTTACCTGACGGTGGCGCTGGCGATCTTGCAGGGCACCGGCCTGGTGGCCACCGCACGTAGCGGTTCGCTCTTCCAGAACTGCTCGGTTGGCAACCAGATCGTCCCCGACCAGTCGATCTTCGTCACGATCACCATGGTGCTCACCATGACCGCCGGCACCGCGCTGGTGATGTGGCTCGGTGAGCTCGTCACCGACCGCGGCATCGGCAACGGCATGTCCATCCTGATGTTCGTCTCCATCGCCGCCGGCTTCCCGAGCGCGCTGTGGGCGATCCGTCAGCAGGGCAAGATCATGGACGGCTGGCTGGAGTTCAGCCTCGTCATCCTCTGTGGTCTGGCGATGGTGGCCCTGGTGGTCTTCGTGGAGCAGGCGCAGCGGCGCATTCCCGTCCAGTACGCGAAGCGCATGATCGGCCGCCGTTCCTACGGCGGCACCTCGACCTACATCCCGCTGAAGGTGAACCAGGCCGGTGTGATCCCGGTCATCTTCGCCTCGTCGCTGCTCTACATTCCGGCGCTGATCGCTCAATTCAGCGGCTCCGACTCGGAATGGGCGACGTGGATCGAGAACAACTTCGTGACGGGTGACCACCCGGTTTACATCGTCACGTACTTCCTGCTGATCGTTTTCTTCGCCTTCTTCTACGTCGCGATCTCGTTCAACCCCGAGGAAGTCGCCGACAACATGAAGAAGTATGGTGGCTTCATCCCGGGTATCCGGGCTGGTCGTCCCACTGCGGAGTACTTGAGCTACGTGCTGAACCGCATCACGTGGCCCGGCTCGCTCTACCTGGGCCTGATCGCTCTGGTGCCAACGGTGGCGCTGGTGACGCTCAACGCCAATCAGAACTTCCCGTTCGGTGGTACCAGCATCCTCATCATCGTGGGTGTGGGGCTGGAGACGGTGAAGCAGATCGAGAGCCAGCTTCAGCAGCGACACTACGAAGGGTTCCTCCGCTGATGCGAATCGTCCTCGTCGGGCCTCCCGGGGCGGGCAAGGGAACGCAGGCCGCGTACCTCGCCAAGAATCTGTCAATCCCGCACATTTCCACGGGTGACCTTTTCCGCGCGAACATCAGCCAGGGCACGCCCCTGG
The DNA here is from genome assembly GCF_042799315.1 of Streptomyces sp. NPDC057702. Classification (NCBI taxonomy): domain Bacteria; kingdom Bacillati; phylum Actinomycetota; class Actinomycetes; order Kitasatosporales; family Streptomycetaceae; genus Streptomyces; species Streptomyces sp. NPDC057702. The sequence goes on from NZ_JBHVJC010000030.1 coordinate 69,943, forward strand.
GCCAGAAGGCGCAGGAGTACATGAAGGCCGGCCAACTGGTGCCGGACGAGGTCACGGTGGGCATGGCCAAGGACCGCATGGGCCAGCCCGACGCCGAGCGCGGCTTTCTGCTCGACGGCTTCCCGCGCAACCTCCACCAGGCCCAGGTGCTCGACCAGCTCCTGACCGAGAGCGGGTTGCGGCTGGACGCGGTGCTGGACCTGGAGGTGCCCGAGGGCGAGGTCGTGAAGCGGATCGCCGGGCGGCGCACCTGTCGTACGGACTCCAGCCACACCTTCCACGTGGAGTACAGCAAGCCGAAGGTGGAGGGCGTGTGCGACATCTGCGGCGGGGCCCTCTACCAGCGCGAGGACGACAGCGAGGAAACGGTCCGCAAGCGCCTTGAGGTCTACCACAGCGAGACCGAGCCGATCATCGACTTCTACAAGGCGCAGGGCCTGGTCGTGACGATTCCGGCGCTGGGCAAGGTGGCCGAGGTCACCCAGCGGGCCATGGAGGCCCTGCCGCAGCGGGCCGAGCGGGCCGCGGAGTCGGACGAGCGGACCGTACCTGGTCCGTGAGCCCCCGGCCGGGCGGGACGCGGGGACGCGTCGGGTGCCCGGCACGGCGGAGTGGTGACAGTGCGTGTGCGGCCGTGGTGCTCCTGGAGAGCACCACGGCCGTACTGTTGTGTGTGCAGGTATCACGAGACACGGAAGGCGGAAGAAGGCGACCCATGCTGGAGATCAAGACCCCGGAGCAGATCGCGAAGATGCGTGCGGCGGGGCTGGTCGTCGCGCGCGTGCACCAGGCGTGCCGGGAGGCGGCCGTCGTGGGCGCCACCACCAGGGACCTGGACGAGGCCGCCCGCAAGGTGCTCGCCGACGCCGGCGCGAAGTCGAACTTCCTGGGTTACGGGGGCTTCCCCGCGACGATCTGCACGTCCGTGAACGACGTGGTGGTGCACGGTATCCCCGACCAGGAGACGGTGTTGCGCGACGGCGACATCATCTCTATCGACGCGGGCGCCATCGTGGACGGCTGGCACGGCGACGCGGCCTTCACCGCCTTCGTCGGCGAGGGGCACGCGCCGGAGCTGCACGAGCTGAGCCGGGTCACCGAGGAGTCCATGTGGGCCGGCATCGCCGCGGTGCGCAAGGGCAACCGGCTCGTGGACATCTCCAAGGCCATCGAGGGGTACATCCGCCGCCAGCCCCGGCCCGCCTCCGGTCGGTACGGGATCATCGAGGACTACGGCGGCCACGGCATCGGCAGCGAGATGCACATGGAACCGCACCTGCTGAACTACGTGACCCGTAAGCGGGGCAAGGGGCCCAAGCTGGTGCCGGGCTTCTGCATCGCGATCGAGCCGATGGTGAGCCTGGGCACCGCCGCCACGCACGTGCTGGCCGACGACTGGACGGTCAAGACGGACGACGGTTCCTGGTCGAGCCACTGGGAGCACTCGGTGGCGCTGACCGAGGAGGGCCCGCTGGTGCTGACCGCGGTCGACGGCGGGGCGGCGAAGCTGGCGGAGTACGGCGTGAGCATCGCGCCGGATCCGTTGGCGTCGGCCTGACGGGGCGGGGCGCCGCCGGCGCGGTGGGCACGGGTTCCCGCGCGCGGTGGGGTCGGCCGTGGTGTGCGCGCCGCTGAGCGGGGCGTTGCTTAATGATCTCTACGTACGGGCAGAAGACCTGGATTCGTCTTTCCGGAAGCCCTGACGTAGACTGATGCGTCGGCTCTCGTATATCCGCGCGCCCGCACGCCGTCTCCCCCGGAGAAGGTCGCGAGCGCGTCCGCGTGTCGAGAGTTGATCAAGGTAGCCGATTCGAAGGGCGAAGCGTGGCCAAGAAGCAAGGTGCCATCGAAATCGAGGGCACCGTGATCGAGTCCCTCCCGAACGCCATGTTCAAGGTGGAGCTCCAGAACGGTCACCAGGTCCTCGCGCACATCAGCGGCAAGATGCGCATGCACTACATCCGCATCCTCCCTGACGACCGGGTCGTGGTGGAGCTGTCTCCCTACGACCTGACGCGCGGACGCATCGTCTACCGCTACAAGTAGATCTCGCTGCCGTCCCGCTCCCGTGGGGCGATGGCACGACCCGGAGAACCTCACACCCATGAAGGTCAAGCCGAGCGTCAAGAAGATCTGCGACAAGTGCAAGGTGATCCGCCGTCACGGCCGGGTCATGGTCATCTGCGACAACCTGCGCCACAAGCAGCGCCAGGGCTGACGCACGACCCCGCACCTCGCAGTACCTTCGCGCGACGCGAGCAACTCGTACATACGCAGTCACCCGTCCTCGGTTCCCGAGGGTGACACCCCCGGCGGAGGCCGGGGACCCGGCGACCGCCTCTTCGGAGGCCGGCCGGGAGTGGTGCTGCGGAAGACCTCCGCATACAACTGGAGCCAGATTTATGGCACGCCTCGCAGGCGTTGACCTCCCGCGCGAAAAGCGCGTGGAGGTCGCCCTCACCTACGTCTTCGGCATTGGTCGCACCCGTGCCCAGGAGACCCTGAAGAACACCGGCGTCAACCCGGACACCCGCGTGCGCGACCTGGCCGAAGAGGACCTGGTCAAGATCCGCGAGTACGTGGACGCCAACCTCAAGACCGAGGGTGACCTCCGTCGCGAGATTCAGGCCGACATCCGCCGCAAGGTCGAGATCGGCTGCTACCAGGGTCTGCGTCACCGTCGTGGCCTGCCGGTTCACGGTCAGCGCACGAGCACCAACGCCCGCACCCGCAAGGGCCCGCGTCGCGCCATCGCCGGCAAGAAGAAGCCGGGCAAGAAGTAGTCCGCACCGGACGCGCCGCGGTCCGGGAGTTCGCTCCCGGTTCCCGCGAGCAGTTCGCGGTCCGAGCTGTAGGACCGATCACCTCCACGGGAGTTCATCAGAATGCCTCCGAAGAGCCGTACGGCCGGCGCCAAGAAGGTGCGCCGCAAGGAGAAGAAGAACGTCGCCCACGGGCACGCTCACATCAAGAGCACGTTCAACAACACGATCGTCTCGATCACCGACCCCACGGGCAACGTGATCTCCTGGGCCTCCGCCGGCCACGTCGGCTTCAAGGGCTCGCGCAAGTCGACCCCGTTCGCCGCGCAGATGGCCGCCGAGTCGGCCGCGCGTCGCGCGCAGGAGCACGGCATGCGCAAGGTCGACGTCTTCGTCAAGGGTCCCGGCTCCGGCCGTGAGACCGCGATCCGCTCCCTCCAGGCCACTGGCCTTGAGGTCGGCTCGATCCAGGACGTGACGCCGACCCCGCACAACGGGTGCCGTCCCCCCAAGCGTCGCCGGGTCTGATCGACCGGCCGCGGGTTCCCACCCGCGGACACGCCCCGTCCCGGCGCACCGGCGCTACGGACGGTAGTGGTTCAACGGTTACGGGCGGTATGTCCCCGCGTTCTGCGACGTGGCGGCGTACCGCCCGTACCCTTGCAGTATCCGTCGGCATCAAATAGTGGGTGCCGAAGACTGGAGGCAACACCTCATGCTGATCGCTCAGCGTCCTTCGTTGACCGAAGAGGTCGTCGACGAGTACCGCTCCCGGTTCGTGATCGAGCCGCTGGAGCCGGGCTTCGGCTACACCCTCGGCAACTCCCTGCGTCGTACGCTCCTCTCCTCGATTCCCGGTGCGGCGGTCACGTCCATCCGGATCGACGGCGTCCTGCACGAGTTCACCACCGTGCCGGGTGTCAAGGAGGACGTCACCGACCTCATCCTCAACATCAAGCAGCTCGTCGTCTCCTCGGAGCACGACGAGCCGGTCGTGATGTACCTGCGCAAGCAGGGCCCCGGTCTGGTCACCGCCGCGGACATCGCCCCGCCGGCCGGTGTCGAGGTGCACAACCCGGACCTGGTCCTGGCCACGCTGAACGGCAAGGGCAAGCTGGAGATGGAGCTGACCGTCGAGCGCGGTCGCGGCTACGTCTCCGCCGTGCAGAACAAGCAGGTCGGCCAGGAGATCGGTCGGATTCCGGTCGACTCGATCTACTCGCCGGTCCTCAAGGTCACGTACAAGGTCGAGGCGACCCGTGTCGAGCAGCGCACCGACTTCGACAAGCTGATCGTCGACGTCGAGACCAAGCAGGCCATGCGTCCGCGTGACGCGATGGCCTCGGCGGGCAAGACCCTGGTCGAGCTGTTCGGTCTGGCGCGTGAGCTCAACGTCGACGCCGAGGGCATCGACATGGGCCCGTCCCCGACGGACGCCGCGCTCGCCGCCGATCTGGCGCTGCCGATCGAGGAGCTGGAGCTCACGGTCCGCTCGTACAACTGCCTCAAGCGCGAGGGCATCCACTCGGTGGGCGAGCTGGTGGCCCGCTCCGAGGCGGACCTGCTGGACATCCGCAACTTCGGTGCCAAGTCGATCGACGAGGTCAAGGCGAAGCTGGCCGGCATGGGCCTGGCGCTCAAGGACAGCCCGCCCGGATTCGACCCGACCGCCGCCGCCGACGCCTTCGGCGCCGACGACGACGCGGACGCCGGGTTCGTCGAGACCGAGCAGTACTAGCAGCTCGGGCTCACCTGTTCGACCGTCCCGGCCCCGCCGTGGCCGGTCGCACAGCTCCCCGCGCCCCCTCGGGGGCGCGGGTCTCCGACAGACGACCGTCTGCTCGGATACTGACACCGGTACCTCGTACGGCCGGTGCAGATCACAAGGAGAAACACCATGCCGCGTCCCACCAAGGGTGCCCGTCTGGGCGGCAGCGCCGCGCACGAGAAGCTGCTGCTGGCGAACCTCGCCACCGCGCTGTTCGAGCACGGTCGCATCAAGACGACCGAGGCCAAGGCCCGCCGGCTGCGCCCCTACGCGGAGCGTCTGGTCACCAAGGCGAAGAAGGGCGACCTTCACAACCGCCGTCAGGTGCTCCAGGTCATCACGGACAAGAGCGTCGTCCACACGCTCTTCACCGAGATCGGCCCGCGTTACGAGAACCGCCCGGGTGGCTACACCCGCATCACCAAGATCGGTAGCCGCCGTGGCGACAACGCGCCCATGGCCGTCATCGAGCTGGTCGAGGCGCTGACCGTGCAGCAGTCCGCCGTGGGCGAGGCCGAGGCCGCCACCAAGCGGTCCGCCAAGGACGCCGCCGGCGACCAGGCCGTCGCGGACCTCAAGAAGGGCGAGGCCGAGCAGGCCCCGGCCGAGGCCGCCGACGAGACCGAGGCCAAGGACGCCTGACACTCCTCCCGCCGTTGGCGGGGTGCGGGGTGACGGCTCCACGGACGGGCCCGTTCCAGATTCTCTGGGGCGGGCCCGTTCGGCGTAGACGAGGGATGTGGCGTGGATGAGGACTGCGAGTGAGTGACGAGGCGGCTCCCGGATGGGTACGGCTGCGGCTGGACCTGAGCTACGACGGCAGGGACTTCTCGGGCTGGGCGCGGCAGGCGGGCGGGCGGCGCACCGTGCAGGGCGAGATCGAGGACGCGCTGCGGACGGTGACACGCTCCACGCGGACGTACGAGCTGACGGTGGCCGGTCGTACGGACGCCGGGGTGCACGCGCGGGGGCAGGTCGCCCACGTGGACCTGCCGGTGGAGGTCTGGGAGGAGCACCGTGAGCGGCTGTCGCGCCGGCTGGCCGGGCGGCTGGCGCACGACGTGCGGGTGTGGCGGATCGAGCCGGCGCCGGCGGGCTTCAACGCCCGGTTCTCGGCGGTCTGGCGCCGGTACGCCTACCGGGTGACCGACCACCCCGGCGGCGTTGACCCGCTGCTGCGCGGCCACGTGCTGTGGCATGACTGGCCGCTGGACGTGGCCGCCATGAACGAGGCGGCCGGGCACCTGGTGGGCGAGCACGACTTCGCGGCGTACTGCAAGCGGCGCGAGGGCGCCACGACGATCCGTACGCTCCAGCGGTTCTCCTGGGAGCGGGGCGCGGACGGGGTGGTCACCGCGACCGTGCGGGCGGACGCCTTCTGCCACAACATGGTGCGCTCGCTGGTGGGCGCGATGCTCTTCGTGGGCGACGGGCACCGGCCGGTGGAGTGGCCACGGAAGGTGCTGGCGGCGGGCGTACGCGACTCGGCCGTGCACGTGGTGCGCCCGCACGGGCTGACGCTGGAGGAGGTCGGCTACCCGGCCGACGAGCTGCTGGCGGCCCGTGGTCGAGAGGCCAGGAACAAGCGGACGCCGCCGGGCGCGGGGGCCGACGCGGGCTGCTGCTGAGGCGGCGCGGGGTGCGGGCCGGGATGCCGGGCGGCTCTCGGGGCTCCGGCTCGGCCCCTCCCGGGCTATGCCTGCTCGGGCCGGGCTCGCGGACCCCGCCTTCCGGGGTGCTGCCTTCTGGGGCCCCGCTTTCGGGGTGCCGGCCGACCTGGGGCCCGGTCGCCCGGGGGCGGCCGGGCGGCGTCCGGAGCGGAAGGGGGTGCCCGGGCCGGCGGGCGGGCGCGGGGGAGTGCCCGCCCGCCGGCCCGGACGGTCTGGGTCGGCTCGGCGGCGCCCATCGGGGGGCGGGTGCCGGCGGGCCGCGCCCGGCGGTTTACGCGGTGCGCTTGGGGCAGGTCAGAGCGAGGTTGTTGGCCTTGGTGAAGTAGGGCCGTACGTCGTCGACGGCGGGGTAGAGGTCGGTCTTGTTGCGGTCGAGCACGTCGCCCAGGACGCGGCCGACCCGCAGGCTGGCGGGGCCGTCGGCGCCGGGCTGGAGGCTGACGTCCCAGACCGGGTCGACGGACTCCTTGCCGGCGCGGGCCGCGTGCACCTGCGCGTAGGAGAGCGTGAAGCGGAACCGGTCGGGGCCGAGCACGGTCACCGGCGCCGTGAGGGTCTCGCCGGCGGTGCGCGGCTTGGCGACCACGCGGGGGGCGCTCGCGCCGCTCTCGGTCAGCGCCGCGCCGTACAGGGCGCAGGTGACCGTCACTCCGGCGCTGTCGGCGTGCACCGTCTGCGCCTCGGCGTGGGCGTCGCGGTACCAGGCGCGCAGCGCGAGGAAGCCGTCCACGGTGGTGTACGGCACCCACCAGGTGAACGGGGTGCCCGTCACCGGCTGGGCCGTGAGCAGACCGCGTCCCTCGGCGTAGTGGCAGCTCAGCCGGCGCCGGGCGCCGTCGCCCCGGACGATGTGCAGGTCCCAGCGGCCCTCGGTGAGCCGGACCCGCTCGGGGTCGAGCGTGGCGGTCCAGGGGCCGCCCGGGGTGGTGGGCGGCTGGAGCGGGACGCGGTGGTGGTCGCCCTTGGCCCGTTCGGTCACGGTCAGCGCCAGCTTCGGGCCGTGTACGCCCGCGCCGCGTACGGCCAGGGTGAGGCGGGCCCGGTCGTCGGCCCGGCAGGTGGCGACCGGGCGCAGCGGGGGCTTGCGGACCAGGCTCTTGACGGTGCTCTTGAGGACCGAGGCCAGCGGCGTGCGCGGGGCGCGCGGGCCACTCGCGGGCCGCTGCTGGGCGACCGCCTGGCCGCGGGCCGCGTGCAGCTCGCCGATCAGCTTCTCGTACGCGGCGGCCACCCGCTCGGGGGCGTAGCGCTGGGCGGCGGCGCGGGCGGCCTGGCCCATCCGGCGGCGGCGGTCGTCGTCCTCGATCAGCGAGAGCAGGCCCTTGGCGATGGCGCCCGCGTCGCCGTTGGGCACCAGCAGGCCGTCCTCGCCGTCGGCGATGATCTCGCCGGGGCCGTGCGGACAGTTGGTGGCCACCACGGGGACGCCGCAGTGCATGGCCTCCACGATCGTCATGCCGAACGACTCCTCGCGGGAGGTGACGGCGGCGATCGAGCCCTTGGCCCACTCGGTCTCGATGGGGGCGTGCGGGCCCATGAGGGTGATGTGGTCGGCCAGCCCGAGGTCGTCGATCTGCTGGCGCAGCGCGGCCTGCTGCGGGCCGCGCCCGTACAGCCGCAGCTTCCAGTCGGGGTGCTCGGCGGCGACCGTGGCCCAGGCGGTGACGAGCAGGTCGTAGCGCTTGACGGGGATCAGCCGGCCGGCGGCGACGACCAGCTTGGCGGTGCCGTCGGAGGGCTCCACGTCGGTGGCGGGCACGCCGTTGGGCAGCGCGACCAGGCGCGTGTCGATGCCGGGCAGCTTGGCCCGGTGGGTGACGGCGTCGGCCTCGGAGACGGTGGTGTGCGCGTCGAGCCGGGCGATGGCCGCGTCGCAGGCGGCGCGCAGGGCGGGCTTGTGCGTCTCGTACAGCCGGTGTTCCTGGCCGATGCGCAGGTAGCCGCGGCTTCGGCCGCGCCCCGTGGCCGGGCCGCCGTCGCGGGAGCGGCCGAGTTCGGCCAGGTAGATGAGCAGGCCGGGGCGGGTCGCGATGACGACGTCGGCGTCGGTGGTGTCGAGGTAGGCGGCGATGCGCTCGTCGGTGAGCCCGTTGAAGTTCACCGTGCCGTTCGCCTCGGCGGCCGGGATGCGTGGGGTGATCTGCTTGAGCAGCGGGTTGCCCACGTCGCTGGTGCGGGTGCCCTTGCGCAGGTCGATCAGGTTGACGATGCGCACGGCGTCGTGCAGCGGGAGGCTGGTGGCCTCCTGGGTGCGCATGACGGAGACGATCTCCACCTCGTGGTGTTCGGCGAGGGCGCCCGCCACATTGAACGTGGAGCGGATCGTTCCGCCGATGCCGTACACGTTGTGCAGCAGAAATGAGATCTTCATGTGGACTTCACGTCGGACGAGTTGCGCCCGATGCGTGTTGCCTCCCCTCTGGCCTGGCCTGCCTCATTAGACGATCCGGAGTGGCGAAAGTTGCTTATGCATGCGGTGATATGCAATGGCCCACAATCACGGGTCGTGACACAACCTTCCGCCGCGTAGAGCGGTCCGCGCGGGCGACGCGCGGGCGCTTTACGCGGGCGCTCGCCGCGGAGGCGTACGGGCCGGGCCCGGGCGGAGCCGGGAGCGGTGTGGACGCGGGCGCGGCGGGCGGCGTGGGGGAGCGGGGGCGGGTCAGTCGCCGGGGGCCTTGGCCGCCGCGGAGGCCTGCGCGTTGGCGCGGGCCATGATCTGGCGGAAGGCGTGGTCGGCGATGTCGAGCCCGGCCTGGCGGGCTTTGGTGTCGGTGGTGGGCACGGCGCTGCCGTCGGTGTTGCCGGCGATGGTGAAGTAGCCGTAGCGGCCGATGGCGTTGCTGGTGGAGCGGCAGGCGGTGTTGAAGCAGAAGCGCTCGACGCCCTGGCCGGGCAGCGAGACCAGGAACGGGCCCGCCGCCTCCTTGGCCTTCTCCGCCACGGTCCGGGTGTCGAAGACGGCGATGCCGACGGTGACCGCGACCCCGTCCCGGGTGTAGGTGGCCCGCACCACCTGTCGGCAGCCGTTGCCGGTCAGCGCGGGGTACAGCTTCTTCTGCGCCACCGAGCCGCAGTCCCGCGTGCTCGCGGTGGCGCCCCTGGTGTAGTCCCGGCCCGCGACGGTGACCCGCTGGTCGGAGAAGAAGCCGGCCGCGGTGATGGGCGCCGTGTCCTTGGACCCGTCGGCGATGACCTGGAGCGGGCTGATCGGCGCGGGCGGCTGGACGTCGGAGAACGTCGGCTCGGGCTGGGCCGACTCGCTGGGCAGCTCGGCGGGGGTCGGGAGCTGGGAGGCGCCCTTGTCGTCGCCGTCCCCGCCGTCGTCACTCGTGATCACGGCGGTGGCGACGATGGCGGCGACGGCCGCGGCGGCCAGCGCCCCGCCGCCGAAGAGCAGCCACCTGCGGCGTCGGTCACGGGCCGCGTCGTCGGCGAGGGCCGACCAGTCCGGCGTGTGCGGCTCAGAACCCCCGGGCCCGTACGGCCCCCCTTGCCCAAAGCTCATGCCGCGCATCCTATGGGCACGTCGTGGTGGTCGGCCGGCGCGGTGGACGCGCCGGAAAACGGTTGGCCCGCGCTGGCGCGCGGCGGGGAGACTTCACGTATGGGACACGTCGAGGGCGCGCATCTGGAGTACTACCTTCCCGACGGGCGGGTGCTGTTCGGCGACGTCTCGTTCCGGGTGGGGGAGGGCGCCGCGGTCGCGCTGGTCGGGGCGAACGGCGCGGGCAAGACGACGTTGCTGCGCCTGATCGCCGGCGAGCTCAAGCCGCACGGCGGGAGCGTGACGGTCAGCGGCGGGCTCGGCGTGATGCCGCAGTTCGTCGGCTCCGTGCGGGACGAGCGGACCGTCCGTGACCTGCTGGTCTCGGTCTCCCCGCCGCGCCTGCGGGAGGCCGCGCGGGCGGTGGACGCGGCCGAGCACGCGGTGATGACCGTCGACGACGAGGCCGCCCAGATGGCGTACGCGCAGGCGCTGAGCGACTGGGCCGAGGCGCGCGGGTACGAGGCGGAGACGCTGTGGGACATGTGCACGATGGCCGCGCTGGAGGTGCCGTACGAGCGCGCGCAGTGGCGCCAGGTGCGCACCCTCAGCGGTGGCGAGCAGAAGCGGCTGGTCCTCGAGGCGCTGCTGCGCGGGCCCGAGGAGGTGCTGCTCCTCGACGAGCCGGACAACTACCTGGACGTGCCGGGCAAGCGGTGGCTGGAGGAGCGGCTGCGGGAGACGCCGAAGACGGTGCTGTTCGTCAGCCACGACCGGGAGCTGCTCGCCCGCTCGGCCCAGAAGATCATCAGCGTGGAGCCGAGCCCGGCCGGCAGCGACACCTGGGTGCACGGTGGCGGCTTCGCGACGTACCACGCGGCGCGCAAGGAGCGGTTCGCGCGCTTCGAGGAGCTGCGCCGGCGCTGGGACGAGGAGCACGCCAAGCTGCGGCGGCTGATGCTCATGTTCAAGCAGAAGGCGGCGTACAACGCGGACATGGCCTCGCGCTACCAGGCCGCGCAGACGCGGCTGCGCAAGTTCGAGGAGGCCGGCCCGCCGCAGGAGCCGCCGCGCGAGCAGGACATCCGGATGCGGCTGCGCGGCGGGCGGACCGGGGTGCGGGCGATCACCTGTCGCCAGCTGGAGCTGACCGGTCTGATGCGCCCCTTCGACCTGGAGGTCTTCTTCGGCGAGCGGGTCGCGGTGCTGGGTTCCAACGGCTCGGGCAAGTCCCACTTCCTGCGCCTGCTGGCCGGCGGTGACGTGGCCCACGGCGGGCAGTGGAAGCTGGGCGCGCGGGTGGTGCCCGGCCACTTCGCGCAGACCCACGCGCACCCCGAGCTGATGGGCCGCACCCTGGTCGAGATCCTGTGGCAGGAGCACGCCAAGGATCGCGGGGGCGCGATGAGCGCGCTGCGCCGGTACGAGCTGGAGAGGCAGGGCGACCAGCCCTTCGACAAGCTCTCCGGCGGCCAGCAGGCCCGGTTGCAGATCCTGCTCCTGGAGCTGGCGGGCGCCACCGCGCTGCTGCTGGACGAGCCGACGGACAACCTGGACCTGGAGAGCGCGGAGGCCCTTCAGGAGGGGCTGGCGGCGTACGAGGGGACGGTGCTCACGGTCACCCACGACCGCTGGTTCGCCCGCTCCTTCGACCGCTTCCTGGTCTTCGGCGCCGACGGCCTGGTCCGCGAGGTCTCGGAGCCGGTCTGGGACGAGGGGCGGGTGCGGCGCGCGCGGTGAGGCCGGCGTGGGCCGGTGGGCTGGCCCGGGTCGGTAGCCCGGCGCGCGGGGCGGGCCGGGCCGGGTCAGGGGGCGCGGGGCCGGGCTGAGCCGCGGTCGGCGGGCGGTTTTGACCCGGATGGGGGCGGGCCGGTATTCTGCCAGTTCGTTATGCGTATTGGCTTGCTCGATCTCACGTGAGGGGCCCTTACGCCGGTCCACCGGGCCGATGACCAGCGGCAGGCACTCGGGTTGCGTCCCCGGCGTGCGGCCATGGCTGTCGTGATCGTCCGGGTGGCCTTGTCAGGACCTCGTCCTTTTGATCCTCGCGGATCAGGGGCGACCCCATCACTGAAGAAGCGAAGGCTACGACCGTGCGTACGTACAGCCCCAAGCCCGGCGATGTCCAGCGCCAGTGGCACATCATTGACGCGCAGGACGTCGTCCTGGGCCGTCTGGCCACGACGGCCGCGTCCCTCCTGAGGGGCAAGCACAAGGCGATCTACGCGCCCCACGTTGACACCGGCGACTTCGTCGTCATCATCAACGCTGACAAGGTGCACCTGTCCGGCAACAAGCGGACCCAGAAGATGGCCTACCGCCACTCGGGCTACCCGGGTGGTCTGCGGTCCGTCCGTTACGACGAGCTGCTGGCGAAGAACCCCGAGAAGGCCGTCGAGAAGGCCATCAAGGGCATGCTTCCCAAGAACACCCTGGGCCGTCAGATGCTCTCGAAGCTGAAGGTCTACGCGGGCGCCGAGCACCCCCACGGCGCTCAGCAGCCGGTCCCGTTCGAGATCACCCAGGTCGCGCAGTAGTCCCGGCCACCCCCTAAGACGAAAAGAATCTGAGGAGCATCGTGGCCGAGACCACCGCAGAGACCCCCGTCGTCGACGAGGTCGTCGAGACGACCGAGCACATCGAGGACGTTCCGGTCGAGGAGTACACGAGCGAGTCGCTCGCGTCCCGCTTCGGCGACCCGCAGCCCGCCGCGGGCCTCGGGCGTCGCAAGAACGCCATCGCCCGTGTCCGCATCGTGCCGGGCACCGGCAAGTGGAAGATCAACGGTCGCACCCTTGAGGGCTACTTCCCCAACAAGGTGCACCAGCAGGAAGTCAACGAGCCCTTCAAGGTGCTTGAGCTCGACGACCGCTACGACGTCATCGCCCGCATCAGCGGCGGCGGCATCTCCGGCCAGGCCGGTGCGCTGCGCCTGGGCGTGGCCCGTGCGCTGAACGAGGCCGACGTGGACAACAACCGCGGCGCCCTCAAGAAGGCCGGGTTCCTCAAGCGTGACGACCGTGCGGTCGAGCGCAAGAAGGCCGGTCTGAAGAAGGCCCGCAAGGCCCCGCAGTACAGCAAGCGCTAATCTCGCGCAGAACGCTTCGCAGCGGTTTGCAGCGAGTCTCGCTGCGCTTCCAACGCCCCGGCGGCACCATTCGTGCTGCCGGGGCGTTCGGTTATGGACAACCAGGGGCGTATACCTGGACGTAAACCCTGGTTCATGTGACGTGATCTCGGAGGACACCAGTGGGACGACTCTTCGGTACGGACGGCGTGCGCGGTGTCGCCAACGCCGATCTGACGGCGGAGCTGGCGCTCGGCCTGTCGGTCGCGGCGGCGCACGTGCTCGCCGAGGCGGGCACGTTCGAGGGCCATCGGCCGGTGGCAGTGGTCGGACGTGATCCGCGAGCCTCCGGAGAGTTCCTCGAAGCGGCCGTGGTGGCCGGTCTGGCCAGCGCCGGCGTGGACGTCCTGCGGGTGGGCGTGCTGCCGACGCCGGCCGTCGCCTACCTGACCGGTTCGCTCGGCGCCGACCTCGGCGTCATGCTCTCCGCCAGCCACAACGCGATGCCCGACAACGGCATCAAGTTCTTCGCGCGTGGCGGCCACAAGCTCGCCGACGAGCTGGAGAACCGCATCGAGGAGACCTACCGCGCGCACGCCTCCGGGCAGCCGTGGGACCGCCCGACCGGCGCCGGCGTGGGTCGGGTCACCGCGTACGACCAGGGCTTCGACAACTACGTCGCGCACCTGATCGGCGTACTGCCCAACCGGCTGGACGGGCTCAAGGTCGTCATCGACGGGGCGCACGGCGCGGCGGCGCGGGTCTCGCCCGAGGCGTTCGCGCGGGCCGGGGCCGAGGTCATCACGATCGGCACCGACCCGGACGGCCTCAACATCAACGACGGCTACGGCTCGACGCACCTGGCCAAGCTGCGCGCCGCCGTCGTCGAGCACGGCGCCGACCTGGGCGTGGCCCACGACGGCGACGCCGACCGCTGCCTGGCGGTGGACGGGGCCGGCGCCGAGGTGGACGGCGACCAGATCCTGGCCGTCCTCGCGCTGGCCATGCGTGACGCGGGCACGCTCCGCAAGGACACCGTGGTGGCCACCGTCATGTCCAACCTGGGCTTCAAGCTGGCCATGGAGCGCGAGGGGCTGTCCCTGGTGCAGACGGCGGTGGGCGACCGGTACGTCCTGGAGGAGATGAAGCGCAGCGGTTTCGCGCTGGGCGGCGAGCAGTCTGGGCATGTGATCGTCCTGGACCACGCGACCACCGGCGACGGCACCCTGACCGGCCTGCTCCTGGCCGCGCGGGTCGCCGCCACCGGGCGTTCGCTGGCGGACCTGGTGGGCGTGATGGAGCGGCTGCCGCAGATCCTGATCAACGTGCCGGACGTCGACAAGTCGCGCGTGGCCACCTCGCCCGAGGTGCGGATCGCGGTCACCGACGCGGAGCGTGAACTCGGCGCCACCGGGCGGGTGTTGCTGCGTCCCTCGGGTACCGAGCCGCTGGTGCGCGTCATGGTCGAGGCCGCCGACATCGAGCACGCCGGGTCGGTCGCGGGCCGGCTGGCGGACGTGGTGAAGTCGGCCCTCGGCTAGCCGGGCCCGCCGTGGCGCCCCGCCGAAGCCGTACGACCCGAACCCCGGAACTCCCCCCCAGGAGTACCGGGGTTCGGTCGTGGGTGGCCCTCCTAGGGAAGAACCCCGACGCGCACGGGGGCGTGTGGGGGTGCGGGGGTCGGGGTGGGGCCAGGGGCGGCGTAGTACGGCGGGCTGATTCGCGGTCGCGAGGCGCTCGCCACCATGGGGGACGTACGCATCTGCCGTCCGTTTCGGGGAGTACCGCATGAGCGCCCACACCCAGCCTGACCGCGCGTTTGACCGTGAGCCTGACCGGGTGCGCGGGGGTGGTGCTGAGCGCGTTCGCGAGGGTGGGGCCGACCGGCGCGTCCGCGCGGGTGGGTCCGGCCGTGCGGGCGGGGGTGCGGGGGCGGTCGAGCTGACCGGGCGTCAGCGTGTCGCGGGGGTCGGCTCTGGTTCCGGCTCCGGCTTGGGGGGTGGTGGCCTGTCGGGTGGTCGGTCCGGTCGGCCTCGGCGCCGGGCTCGCGCCGTGGTGGCCGCCGCGCTGGCCGTGGGGCTGGGCGCCGTGGTGCCACTGACCGCCGGGCCGGCGTGGGCCCGGGAGGGGGCCGCCGCCGGCCCCGAGGCGACGTCGGCGCACGTGCGGGCCGGTTCGCCGGCGGCCTCCGTGACGGACGGGCCCGACGTCGCGGCGCTGGAGGAGGCGTTGCGCGGGCTGCCGAGCTCGGAGGCCAGCGCGGCGCTGGTGCGGGTGGGGGGCGACGGCACCTGGCGGGGGAAGGCCGGGGTGCGTGATCTGGTCAGCGGGCGCGGGGCGCTGTCGGACGCCCGGTTCCGCGCCGGGTCCACGACCAAGGTGGTGACCTCGGCCGTCGTGCTGCAACTGGCCGCCGAGGGGCGGCTCGACCTGGACGGCACGGTGCAGGAGTACCTGCCGGGGCTGCTCTCGGACGCCTTCGAGCCCATCACGGTGCGCCATCTCCTGACGTTCACCAGTGGGCTCCAGCCGGGCGCCGATCTCGGCCCGACGGACGGCGAAGGGTACGAGCGCCGCTTCGAGACCCTGACGCCGCGTGCGGTGGTGGCCGCGTCCGTCGCCAAGGGGCCCTATGTCGGGGAGGGCGAGGGGCCGGGCAGGAAGCAGCGGTACGGCAACATCGGCTACACCGTCCTCGGCCTGCTCATCGAGAAGGTCACGGGCGACTCGTACGCGCACCAGGCGACAGTGCGGGTGCTCCGACCCGCCGGGATGCGGCACACCTCGTTC
The DNA here is from genome assembly GCF_042799315.1 of Streptomyces sp. NPDC057702. NCBI lineage: Bacteria > Bacillati > Actinomycetota > Actinomycetes > Kitasatosporales > Streptomycetaceae > Streptomyces > Streptomyces sp. NPDC057702. Next base: position 85,487 of record NZ_JBHVJC010000030.1, read on the forward strand.
CCGGCCGGGTCCGACCCGCGCATCCGTGGCCCGCACCACCGGGGCTACCAACTGCTGCGGGACGGCAGGTTGGTGGACGCGACGGAGTGGAACGTCTCGGACCGGTGGGCGGCCGGCGACATGATCTCGACCACCGCCGATCTGGAGCGGCTGATTCAGGCGCTGTTCCGCGGGAGGCTCGTGCCCCAGCCGTTGTTGGACCGGGAGATGTTCACGCTGCCGAAGATCAAGGGCGCCACCTACAGCGCGGGGCTCCAGCGGTTCGTGGGGGAGGACGGCACGGAGGTGTGGGCCAAGTCCGGCGCGCGGCCCGGGTACGCCACCGCCATAGCCGCGACCCGGGACCTGACCCGCACCCTCGTCTATTCGGTCAACGCGACCAACGCGCACGCGGAGTTGAGTCCGGTCGGCGCTCGCGTCATCCGGGCCGTCTTCCCGCTGCCGCTGTAGCGACCGGGGGCGTGGCGGGATCGCCTGGGAGGGGGCCCTCGCGGGCGGGGTGAGTCGTCGCCGCGCAGGTCGGGGCTGGTGGCGCGGGGGCCGGGGTCGGGTGGCGGCGGGGTTGCGGCGCGGTGGGTGGGCGGAGCGTGTGAGATGGGCGTGGTGTGGAGGGAGCTGACGGTACGCCAGTGAGCGGGGCGGCGTGAACCGGTGCCTTGGTGGAGGGCCGGGAAAGTTCGGATGGAACAAACTCTTGACCGCGCTCTGACAATCAGTATGGTCTAGACCAAGCAGGCGGCGTGGGGTCGCTTCAACGGCCGACGACCCGTGCCCCCACACCCGGTCGCCATCTCAGACGCCCGCGATCCCGCGCCTCCTGCGTACGACACCTGCCCCCACGGTAGGCCCCCCACTGTAAGGAGCCCCACGATGCACGGTAAGAAGAAGCTGGCTGTCGCGCTTGGCGCGGCCATCGCGCCGATCCTGGCCGTCAGCCTGCCCTCTGGCTCGGCCAGCGCCCACGGCTACATCAACTCGCCGCCCAGCCGGCAGGCCCAGTGCGCGGCCGGCGACCTGCCCTGCGGGCCCATCAAGTACGAGCCGCAGAGCGTGGAAGGCCCCAAGGGGCTGCGGAGTTGCAGCGGCGGCAACGCCGCCTTCGCCGAGCTGGACGATGACAGCAAGGCCTGGAAGGTCACCCCGGTCAGCCGTACCACCAGCTTCAACTGGCGCCTGACCGCCCGCCACGCCACCAGCACCTGGCAGTACTACGTGGGCGGCAACAAGATCGCCGAGTTCAACGATGGCGGCGCTCGGCCCGGTGAGACCGTGACCCACCAGGTCAACTTCGGTGGCCTGTCCGGCAAGCAGAAGGTGTTGGCGGTGTGGAACGTCGCCGACACGCCCAACGCGTTCTACGCCTGCGTGGACGTGAACGTCAGCTAAATCCGGACCGGGCACGGCGGCACCGCACGCCGGCGCTCTCCGCCTGATCCGCCCCGCGCCGCGGCACGGCGCCGGGCGGGTCGCCGGCGGCGTCCCCGGAGCGCCGGGGTGAGTCGGCGACGGACGGCACCACTACGGCGGGGGCCGCCGTCCGACGCCGTCGCCGGGCCGCCGTGCCCACCTCCGCTCCGGCGGAGGTCCGGTCGGAGCTGGCGGGAGCCGGCCCACGGGGGACGACTGGCGGGAGCCGGCGCGTGGGTGTGCGCGGGTCGGGGCGTGAGCGGGAGGCGGCGGTGCCTGGGCGAGTGACCGGGGTGTCGCCGGGCCCGGCGGGCCTCAGCCGATCTTCGGCGGCGTGTCCGCGAGGGCTGTCACCTGGAGCCGGCCCCAGTCCACGACGCGGTCGAAGCGCAGAGTGGCGGACCGGGTCTCGGCGGGCGGGGTGACCTTCAGGTTCCCCGCGTGCACCGCGTCCGTGCCCGACTGGGTCCACGCCAGGTCGGCCCAGGCCGAATCGCCGGACTCCACGCGTACGTTGGTCTTGCCCGGGTCCTTCGCGTACCAGGTCGAGCCCCACTCGGTCTTGGTGACGAGCGGCTTGTGCCCGGTGTTCTCCAGGCCGAGCCCCGGGTAGCCGCGCAAGATGCAGGTGTTCTTCGTGGTGTTCTCGAACCGCAGGTAGATGCCGGCGTGGCTCATGCCGCTGCGTGCGCCGTCGGGCACGCCGCCCTTGTCCAGCGTGACCTTGAGGCCGGCGAGCTTGCAGGTGGGCGTGGCAGCCGCGGTGGACGCGCCACGATCGGCGGTCGGGTGGCCGGCCGCACCCGCGCTGCTCGCGGTCAGGCCGGCGACTAACAGGGCCGCGGCCAGGGTCGCGCCCCCGGTGACGGCCGCGCGGGTGCGCGGGGTGTGCCGTGCTGCGGTGCTGGTGGTGCGGGTGCTGTGCATGATGGGTTCGGCCCCTCCTCGTACTGACCCGGCGTTGTGCGCGGGATGTGCGGATGGCCGCGAGTGCGGCATCCGTACTAGAGGTGACCCGAAGCGATGGCCTGTGGATGGGTCCGCTTTCAGCCATGAACCAGGCGGTGGTGTCGGCCCGGTCGAACGGGCGGGCCGGACGGGACGGCCGCCGTGGTGGCCGTCCCGTCTCCGCGCTGCCGCTCAGGCGCTGCGGCGCGGGGCGTGTACGTCGTCCGTGTCGGGCCTACAGCGCCGGCCCGTAGTCGGTGCAGGTGGGCCTGAACCGCGGGTCGTTGGGGCCGAGCGCGTTGACGACGTGTTGGACGGCCGGCCCGTCCACGAACATCCCCACGTGGCCGACCGGGTCCGCCGGGCACTGGTCCTGGAGGGTGATGTTGCGGACCGCGTCGCCGGTGAGGAAGGCGTGGGTGTACGGGGTGACGACGGCGTCCCGGGTCGTCTGGAGGACCACGTACCGCACCCCGGGCACGGTGTCGCCGTCGGCGAAGAGATCGCGCTGGAAGCGGGAGTCGACCTCCTGCTGTGTGAGCGCGGGCAGGCCGACGAAGTCGAAGAGGTCGTTGACGAAGCCGATCAGGCCCAGGGCCCGGCCGAGGTGGGTCAGGCCCGAGAGCGTGGTGCCGTGGTTGCTCGGCGACAACGCGACCAGGGTGCCCACCTTGCCGGCGCCGCCCAGTCGCTTGAGGTAGTAGTGCGGCATCATGCCGCCCTGGGAGTGGCCCACGAGGTTGACCTTCGGCGCCCCCGTCGCGGCCAGCACCCGCTCGACGAAGGCGCTCAACTGCCGGGCTGAGGCCGGGATGTCGGCCAGACCGCCGACGCGGCCGAGCGAGAGGTGGTTCATGCCGTAGTTCAGGGCGAAGACGCAGTGGCCCGCGTTGGCGAGAGTGGGCGCGATCTTCGTCCAGTTCGCGCCGAGGTTGACGCCGGTGGCGTGGACGAGGACGACGGGGTACGGGTGCTCGGCGCTCGGCCGGCACCGCCAGTCGTTGGCGCCCGCCACGGCTCCCGGGCTGGCGACGAAGTTGCGTACGGCCTCTGCCAGGCCGCCCACCGGATGCCTGGTTTGCCCGGCTTGTTGCTGGGCGACCTGTTGCTGTGGCGCGCGGGTGGCTGGTTCCGCTCGGTGTGCGGGTTCGGCCTGGGCCGGGCCGGCGATGGAGAGGGGCGCCGCGCCGAGGCACAGTGCCATGCCGACGGCGGTGGCCCAGCGGCGTACGGGGCGTCGTGGCCGGTGGCGGTCGAGGGTCTCGGTCATGGGTGGGGTTCCTCCGAGGGGGAGAGCGCCGACTCGGACCAACCGTGGTCCGGTCGGGCCCTGTGGGGGTGTGCCGAACGGCGCGCGTGAGCGTGCGAGGGCACGGGGACCTGGCCGGCCGGCGGGCGCGGGGCCCGCCCCCGGCAACGGCACGGTTCGTCCTGCGGGCGTGCCTGACCTGGGGTGGTGGGGTGTGGTGCGTGGCGCGCGGCGTGTGGTGTTCGGCTGGTGCGTGTGGTCTTCGGCGCGGTGTGGGAGGTGGGTGCGGCGAGAACCTGGCGTGGGGCGTGGGGTGGCTTCGCCTGGGGTGTGGGGGCGGTTTCGCGGATGGCGCTGCCGGTGGGTGGGGGCGGGGTGGTTCCGAGAGGGCTTCGCAGGTGGGTGGGGGTGTGGCTCTGGTCGTGAGTGCGGGGCGGTTTCGCCTGGGATGCGGGCGGGTCTGGTTCGTGGTGCGTCGCCTTTGGCGCGAGGGGTGGGTGCGGGCTTCCGTGGGGGTGGGGGGATTCCGTCGGGAGCGTGGTGTGGGGGTTCGCCTGGGCGCACGGTTCCTGACGGGGCGGGGCGGGGCGGGGCGGCGCGGCGCGTGGGCGTTGCGGGGCGTTGCGGGTGCCGGCGGTGGTGCGGGGTGTGGGGCGCGGGTGTTGCGCGGCGGTGCCGGTGGCGCGTGGGTGCGCGCGGTGTCGTTGCTGGCCACGACCCGAAGGGGGCGCGCTCAGCGTGTGTTACCTGACGGTAAGTCTGCGGTCGCGCGCATGACAAGAGTCGTGCGTCGAGCGGGGCTCCACACGGAGCGGGCCCGCTGACGCCGGACTGGCCCGTCCGCGCGGGGGGCGTTGCGGGTGTGGGTGGCTCGCGGGGGTGGGCTATTCGTAGGGGCGGCCCGAGCCGCTGCGGGTGTGGGCTCACGGGGGTGGGTGACCCGTGGGGCCGGGGCGCTGTGGGTGGGGGCTCACGGGGTGGGTGATCGTGAGGCGGGCCGGGCTGCGCGTGGGTGGCCCACTGGGGTGGGCGGCGGTGGGGGCCGGGTCGCGCGTGGGGGCTCACGGGAGTGTGTGGCCTGTGGGGGGCGAGGCCCGTGGGGTGCGGTTGTGGCCTACGGGGGTGGGTGGCCCGTGGGGCCGGGTCGCTGCGTGGGTGACTCGCGAGCGGCCTGTTCGGTGAGTTCGGGGAGCCGGTCGAGCCCAGGCGCTGGCGAGCGGGGTGCGCTGCCCGGCGTACGCAGGGTGGGCGATCAGTGGGGCCGGGCCGGGTCGCTGTGTGGGTGACTCGTGGGGATGTGTGACCCGTGGGGGGCGCGCGCCAGGCGGCTCACAGGGGGTGAGCCGAGCGTGGGGGTGGGCTGGGCCGCCTGGGGATGGCTTAGGGGAGTGCGTGGCCGTGGGGGCCGGGTCGCTGCGTGTGGGTGACTCGCGGGCGTGGCCCCAGGCCGCGCGTGAGGGTCACTGGGTGGGTGGCTCGTGGGGGTGGGCCGGGTGGTGCGCCGGTGGATCACGGAAGTGCGTGGCCGGTGAGGCGAGCCGGGTCGTGCGTGGTGCCTCAACAGGGGTGGGGGACCCCGTGGAGGTGGGCCGGGTCGCGCGTGGGGGGCTCACGGGAGTGCGTGGCCCGTGGGGTGCGGGCCGGGGCGCGGTTGTGGCCTTACGGGGGTGGGCGAGCTTCGGAGTGGGGCGGGTCGTGTGTGGTGGGGGTGGGTGGTGTCGGGGGTGGGGCGGTGTGCCGCGTGTGTGGCGTGCGGGGTGGGGCCGCGCGTTCTTGCGTATGCGTGGGTGGGGGGCGGTGCGCGTGTGGCGTACGGGGTGGGTCGGGGTGTTGTGGGTGGTGCGTGTGCGGTGCGCGCGCAGAGGTGGGGCGCTGTGTTTGCGGCGTACGGGGGCGAGGCGGGGGCGTCGCGTGGTGCGTACGGGGTCGAGGCGGGGGGCGTCACGTGGCGGGTACGGGTTGAGGCGGGGGGTGTCGTGTGGCTCGGATGGGGTGGAGGGGTGGGTTGGGGCGTTGCGTGAGGTGCTGGTGGGGTGTGTGGGGGAGGGGGCTGGGCGTGGGGAGTGTGTTTGGGTTTGTTGGGGGTGGGGCCGCGTGGGGGCGTGGGGTGCGGTGGGAAGAGTCGTAGCGTCAGGCGCACTGTGCGGTAGGAACCGACGCGACCCGAGGTGAGCGGCGTGAACGACGATGGCCGAACCGGTCTGCACTGCCTGGTCACGGGGGCCACGGGGTATATCGGGGGCCGGCTGGTGCCCGAGTTGTTGGCGGCGGGGCACCGGGTGCGGTGCGTGGGGCGTTCGCCCGAGAAGCTGCGCGCGCACCCCTGGGCGGACCAGGTCGAGATCGTGCGCGGCGACGTGCTGGACGCCGACGCGACGCGCGCCGCGATGGAGGGCATCGACGTGGCGTACTACCTGGTCCACGCGTTGGGCACCGGGCGTGGCTTCGAGGAGAGCGACCGTCGCGCCGCGCGGGTCTTCGGTGAGTGCGCCGCCGGCGCGGGCGTACGCCGCCTGGTCTACCTCGGTGGCCTCACGCCGGCCGGCGTGCCGCGCGAGGAGCTCTCGCCACACCTGCGTTCGCGGGCCGAGGTGGGCGACATCCTGCTCGACTCGGGCGTGCCGGCGGCCGTGCTGCGCGCCGCCGTGATCATCGGCTCCGGCTCCGCGTCCTTCGAGATGCTGCGCTATCTCACCGAGCGGCTGCCGATCATGATCACACCGAGTTGGGTGCGGACCCGTATCCAGCCGATCGCCGTCCGCGACGTCCTGCGCTACCTCGTCGGGAGCGCCGAGCTGCCCGCCGGGGTGAGCCGCGCGTTCGACATCGGCGGTCCCGACGTCATGACGTATCTGGCGATGATGCGCCGGTACGCCGAGGTCGCCGGGCTGCCTCGGCGGGTCATCGCGCCGGTGCCGGTGCTGACGCCACGGCTGTCCGGCTACTGGGTGGGCCTGGTGACGCCGGTGCCGCACGCCATCGCCAAGCCGCTCGCGGCCTCGCTGCGGTACGAGGTCGTCTGCCAGGAGCACGACATCGCCCGGTACGTGCCCGACGCGCCGGGCCAGCCGATGCCCTTCGACACCGCGCTCGCACTGGCCCTGCGCAAGATCCAGGACGCGCAGGTCGCCACCCGCTGGTCGTCGGCCGCGCTGCCGGGCGCGCCGAGCGACCCGTTGCCCACCGACCCGGACTGGGCCGGCGGCAGCCTGTACATCGACCTGCGCGAGTCGGCCGTGGACGTCTCGCCGCAGGCGCTGTGGCGGGTTGTCGAGGGCATCGGCGGGGAGAACGGCTGGTACTCCTTTCCGCTGGCCTGGGCGGTACGCGGCTGGCTGGACCGGCTGGTCGGCGGGGCCGGGCTGCGGCGGGGGCGCCGCGACGCCCAGCGCCTGCGGGTGGGCGACGCGCTCGACTTCTGGCGGGTCGAGGCCGTCGAACCGGGCCGACTGCTGCGGCTGCGTGCCGAGATGCGGATGCCGGGGCTGGCGTGGTTGGAGCTGCGGGTGGACCGGGAGGAGGACAGCGGTCGTACGTGGTACCGGCAGCGGGCGCTGTTCCACCCGCGCGGGCTGCTGGGCCACGCATACTGGTGGGTTGTCGCGCCCTTCCACACCGTCATCTTCGGTGGCATGGCCCGCAACATCGTGCGGGCCGCCACCCGCGAGACGGCGCCCGACGCGGCACCGCCCGCCACACCGCGCTGACCCCGCCCACCGTGCCCGCCCCGCCCCGCCCCGCAGACCGACCGTCCCACCCACCGCGACCGCACCGGCCGAGGACGGAGACCCCCCGCCCACCGGCCGAGGACGGAACCACCCGACCAGCCACGTCCGCCCCGCCCGCACCGACCGTCACGCCGCGCCCCGCCTACCGGCGGACGCCGTCCGCCCGCCGCGCCCGACCACGTGGCTCGACCACCCGCACGAGCCCGCCCCGCCGCGACCGACCACCCCGCCCCCCACGCTGGCCGCCGCACCGGAAGCCGACCACCCCACCGACACCACGCACCACACCTCGCCCACCACCTCCCGCCCACCACCCCCCACCCACCGCGACCGAACCACTTCGCCGCGTAGACCGACCGCCCCGCCGCCACCGTCCACCCCGCCACCGTCCACCCCGCCACCGTCCACCCAGCCGCCACCGACGACCTCGCCCGAGACCGACCGCCTCCGCGTCGGTCACCGCGTGAGCCGACCACCCAGCCGAAACCGACCAGCCCGCCCGCCGCCCGACCACACAGCCCTCCACGGCCCCCCGCGTCCGATCCGCACCGGACCGTCCGCCATCCGGGCCCGACCACTCACCCCCGCCGCGCAGACCGACCAACCGCCGTACCCGACGACCCCCGCCGCGAAGGCCGACCGCCCACCGTCCACCTCGCCACCGACCACCCAGCCCCCACCGACCGCCTCCGCGCCAGCCCCGCGTAGACCGACCGCCCCGCCGCCACCGTCCACCCCGCCACCGTCCACCCAGCCGCCACCGACGACCTCGCCCGAGACCGACCGCCTCCGCGTCGGTCACCGCATGAGCCGACCACCCAGCCGCTCCGAACAGCCCGCCTGCCACACCGTCACCCCTGCCACACCGTCACCCCTGCCCCACCCCTGAACCGTCCGCGTTCCCGTCCGTTCCCACTCACCCCCACCCGCCCCAGCGCCGTTCCCGCCCCGCCCCAGCGCCGTTCCCGCCCCGCCCCAGCCCCGTTCCGTCGATCGCGTGGCGCTCGTTCGCCTCGCCTGACAGCACCGAGCCGGTCTCCGTGGCGTTGGTCCATCGGGGGTCGGGTCCCGTTCCGTCGGGTGAGCTGGCGGCGGGACGTTCCCGTCGCGCCTCGCGACCCCGTGCGCATCTGGACCACCCGACCAGGAGGAGCCGATGAAGGTCTCCGTCGTCTTGTTCACCGCCGATCTGCGGGTGTACGACCACCCGCCGCTGCGGGCCGCCACGGCGGGCGGCGGCAGGGTGGTGCCGCTCTTCGTCTGTGACAACGGCATCCTCGCGACCGGCTTCGAGACACCCAACCGGGAGGCGTTCCTCCGCGACTGCCTGGCCGACCTGGATGCCGGGTTGCGTTCGCGCGGGGGCCGGCTGGTGCTGCGTTCGGGGGATGTGGTGGAGGAGACGCTGCGGGTCGCGGCGCAGGTCAGGGCGGCGGAGGTGCATGTGTCCGCGGGGGTGAGCGGTTACGCGCAGCGCAGGGAGGAGCGGTTGCGGGTCGCGTTGGAGCGGGACGGGCGGCGGCTGATCGTTCACGAGGCGGTGACCACGGTCCTGCCGCCCGGGGCCGTGACCCCCTCGGGGGGTTCCGACCACTTCGCCGTGTTCACGCCGTACTTCCGCGCCTGGTCCCGCCAGGCGCCGCGCGATCCGCTGCCGGCCCCGCGCAGCGTGCGGCTGCCGGACCGGGCCGTGGCCTCCGACCGGATGCCCGTACGTGGTGCCGTGCGCGGGGTCTCGCCGGGGCTGGCGGCCGGCGGTGAGAAGGACGGCCGGCGCCGGCTGACGGCGTGGCTGCGCGACGGGCTGACCTCGTACGGAGAGGGGCACGACGACCTGCCGGGCGACGCGACCTCCCGCCTCTCGGCGCATCTGCACTTCGGCACGCTCTCGCCGGTCGAACTCGTCGCCCGCGCGCGCAAGGTGGGCGGGCCCGGCGCGGAGGGCTTCGTACGACAGCTCTGCTGGCGGGACTTCCACCATCAGGTGCTCGCCGCGCGGCCCGCGACGTCCTCGGCCGACTACCGGCCGCGCGGCGACCGCTGGCGCGACGAGGAGGACGGGGCGGCGGCGGAGGACATCGCGGCCTGGCGGGCCGGCCGCACCGGCTTTCCCGTGGTGGACGCGGCCATGCGGCAACTGGCCCACGAGGGCTGGATGCACAACCGTGGCCGGCTGCTGACCGCGAGTTTCCTGACCAAGACGCTGTACGTCGACTGGCGCGTCGGCGCCCGGCACTTCCTGGAACTGCTCGTCGACGGCGACGTGGCCAACAACCAGCTCAACTGGCAGTGGGTGGCGGGCACGGGCACCGACACCCGGCCGGGGCGCGTGCTCAACCCCGTCCGGCAGGGGCGGCGGTTCGACCCGGACGGCGCGTACGTACGTCGCTGGCTGCCCGAGCTCGCCGAGCTGGCCGGGCCCGCGGTGCACGAGCCGTGGAAGCTGTCGGCGGAGGAGCGCGCCCGCTACGACTACCCCGAGCCGATCGTCGACCTCGCCGCCGGCCGCGACCGCTTCCACCGGGCCCGCGAGGGCGACTGAGGGAGCGGGATCCCGGGCGACCGGGGACGGGGCGGCGGGGAGGGAGCGAGGGGCCGGGGCGCGGGCCGCGCGGCGCGACTGTCAGTGCGGCGGTCTAGCGTGGTGTGCAGTTCGACCCCGCGTGGGGCGGCGCGGCCGGGGAGCCGGTGGCCGTTCCACGGCCCGCGCCGTCCTTCCCCGGGAGTACCCCGATGACCATTCGCCGCGTCGTCCCCAACATCGCCTCCCAGGCCCCCGAGCTAAGCCGCGACTTCTACGGGCTGCTGGGCTTCGAGGAGGTCATGAACCACGGCTGGATCATGACGCTGGCCTCGCCGTCCGACCCGACGGCGCAGGTCAGCCTGATGACCGAGGACAGGACCGGGCCCGTGGTGCCCGACCTGAGCGTGGAGGTGGACGACGTGGACGCGGCGTACGCGGCGGTGCGGGCGAGCGGGGCGGAGATCGTGCACGAGCTGCGGGACGAGGAGTGGGGCGTACGCCGGTTCTTCGTCCGCGACCCCAACGGCCGGGTGGTCAACGTGCTCAGCCACCGCTGACCCGGCTGACCCGGCGGCGCGGCGGGGGCCGGGGTCAGGGTCGGTCGGGGTCGGGGCTGGGACAGCGTGTCCGTGACGATCGTGGCCGCCTCGGCGATCAGCCGGTTGTCGTGGTCGGCGTTCCTGTCGGCGCGGTGGGTCGTGACGGCCAGGACGAGGGGGGCCGAGTTCGGCGGCCACACCGCGGCGATGTCGGCACGGGTGCCGTAGGTGCCGCCGGCGCCGGTCCTGCCGCCGACCCGCCCCCCTTCGGCACGCCGGCCCGGACGAGCCCGTCCCCGGGGTGATGGGTACGCGGCCAGGTGGTGAGCTGGGCGCGTTCGGCCGGTCGGAGGACGTCGCCGAGGACGAAGGCCCGCAGGTCCACGCGCGAACGCCCGGGGCGTGGTGGTGTCCCGCGTGGAGGCCGGGCCCCAGTCGTCGAGCCCGGGTTCGACCTCCGCTCAAGCCGCCGCGACGCGCCGACGGGGCCGCCCCGCGAGGTGGAGGTAGAGGTGGGTGCCGGGGCCGACGGCGTGTGCGACGCGGGCGGCCCCGTCCGGGTCCCGGCCGGCGCGTCCGAGGAGCCGCCCGCGCCGCAGGCCGCGCGGGGGGCGAGGGGCAGTGCGGCGAGCGCGCCGACGACGGTGTGCCGGGCGCGGGTGTGTCGCATGGTGCGCAACCTCCGGGGGTGCCCCGCGAGCGGGGGGCCGGGCGGCGTCGGCCCGGCGGCGTGTCAGCGCGCCTCGCGGGACGCCTGGCGGGCGAGGAACTCCTCGAACGCCGCCTTCTGCTTCGGGTCCATGAAGCCCTGGCGGACCTCGCGGGCCCGCTCCCGGAGCCAGTGCGCCTCGCCGGGGTCCAGCAACTCGGCGACCACGACACCGTCGCGCGCCACCGCCGTGCGCCCGCCCACGCGACGGCGGTAGAGCGTGAACGCGCCGTGCTCCACGGGGTGGGCCAACTCGGCCCGCTCCACCACGTCCCGGCCCGCGCCCTCCTCGTCGCCGGCCGCGTACGCCGCCGGGGCCCAGTGCTCCCACCGGGCCAGCGTGGCCGCGGGCACGAGCACCCGGCGCTCGGGCTCGCGGCCCCCTTCGTACACGAACGTCACCGTGACCGGTTCGCCGACCGCCTCGGCCAGCCCGAGCGCCCGCTCCATCTCGTCGTTGATCGGGTAACTGACCACCGCGTCCACCTCAATGCCCATGACGCCAGAGGCTACGGCCCCCCTCCGACACCCGGGCCGGGGCGACGGGCGCCGCGCCGCCTGGCGGGGCCGGAAGGCCGGCCCCCTCGCGTGGCGAAGGGGGCCGGCCGCTGACCTACGGCGTTACCGCCGCGCCGTTCAACGCCACTTCTGGTAGCTGCCGTTGTTTCCGACGTGGGTGTAGACCTGTTTGCGGGCGTTGCTGTCGAGATAGAAACCGGTGGCGACGTTCCTGAGGCGGTAGTTGCCACCTGACTTGGTGATCTTCCATTTCTGGTAGCTGCCGTTGTTTCCGACGTGGGTGTAGACCTGTTTGCGGGCGTTGCTGTCCAGATAGAAACCGGTGGCGACGTTCTTGAGGCGATAGCCTCCGCTTACCCTGGTGACCTTCCACTTCTGGTAACTCCCGCTGTTACAGGCGTGTGTGTACACCTGCTTGGCGGAATTGCTGTCCAGGCAGAATCCGGTGGCCACATTCCGGAACTGTTCCGTGCCCGGGACCGACGCCTGGGCCGGGCCGGCCGTGGCCACGAGCCCCGCGCCGGCAATGGCCGCGGCGGTCGCGGCCGAGGTGAGAGCCTTTCTCGTGGACATTGTTCTCCTTCTTCGAGTGGTGCCCGACGGGCTTTCGGGTGAACGTAGCCATCGGCGTCGCGCGCTGGCAACGGCCGTATACGGAAGGAATCCCTCGCCCGCGCGTATGCGCCATCTCGCGCCTTGGGTGTGCCGCCGCGATAACCACCTGTCGGTGGGGCGACATCTCGTGCGCGAGTACTGAAAAGCGGTCTCCGTTCGCTACGGAAAAGGAAGGTGGCCGACAGTGGAGAGCCGTGACCGGGGTACGGGAATTCTCAGGCGAGCACCATGAGGCTGCTGGAAAGGCGAGGGGTCATGCCACGCGCCGTTCGTAACTGACCGGATAGGACGTACGCGTGCGCCGTTTCCCACCACGGGCGGACGCGTCGTGCGCCCCCACGCGACGGCGCTCGGGCGTCCCGTGGAGAACCGGCCCGGCTCCCACGGCCGGCCGGCTCGTGCCGCCTCGGCGGCCGCTACGATGCGGCGATGCCCTCCCAACGAAGTCGCGGAGCCGAGCGGTTGATCGCTCTCGCCTGGCTCGTGGCGGCCCTGGGGGCCGTGGGCATGGAGCGGTACGCGACGGGGACCGTGCACTCCGAGTGCGTCGTGGCCGTCTCCCGCATCACCAGCCCCACCGTCCCCACCGAGCCCGACCTGGCGATCTGGACGCGCGAGCGGGACGTCACCGACCGGGCCTTCGCGACGGCCGTCGAGTCGGGTCGCTGTGAGCCGCCCCGCAAGCGCTGGGAGCTGTGGTTCGACTGAGGCGTTCCGCCGCGCCGGTCGCGTCGTCGATCACCTCGCCGGCTCCCGCCCGGCGCGGCCCGTACGGCACCGGTGCCGGGTCAACTCGGGCGCGGCGCACGGAAACTCGCGCGCACCGCGCCGCCCCGCCGCCTACCCTCCCGACCATGACCGCGCCCGATGCCACGCAGCAGCCCCAGCCCCACCCGCAGCCCGACTCCCGGCCCCCGTCGCAGCCCCGCCCCGGGGCGGACACCGCGTACGTCTGGCGGGGGGACTTCGCCAACCCCGAGGTCAACGCGTTGCACGCGCAGGGCTTCGACCACCCCCCGCTGGACATCGACTGGCACACCCAGGTGCACCGGCACAGCCTGGGATGGGTGTGCGCGCGGCGCGGGGGCGAGCTGGTCGGATTCGTCAACGTCGCCTGGGACGGCGGGGTGCACGCGTTCGTCCTGGACACCGTGGTCGCCGAGGAGGCGCGCCGGACGGGCGTGGGCGCGCGGTTGGTGGCCGGGGCCGTGGACGGGGCGCGGGCCGCGCGGTGCGAGTGGCTGCACGTGGACTTCGACGACCACCTGCGCGCGTTCTACTTCGACGCCTGCGGGTTCACCCCCACCGACGCGGGCCTCATCGCCCTGTGAGCGGAGCGCGGCGGCCCCGGACGATCGCCGGGCCGCCGCCCCGCCGGCGGGGGTCAGAGCTTGCGCAGCCGCAGGCGTTGCACCTTGTGGTCGGGGCCCTTGCGGAGTACGAGGGTGGCGCGGCCCCGGGTGGGGGCGACGTTCTGTTGCAGGTTGGGGCGGTTGACGGTGCGCCAGATCATGCGCGCGTAGTCGAGTGCCTCCTCCTCGGAGACCTGCGTGTACTTGCGGAAGTACGAGAACGGGTTCTGGAACGCCGTCTCGCGCAACTTCCGGAACCGGCCCAGGTACCAGCGCTCGATGTCCTCCGCCCGCGCGTCCACGTACACGCTGAAGTCGAAGTAGTCGGCGAGCGCCACCCTGGTGCGGCCGTCCTTGCCCGGCAGCGCGGGCTGGAGCACGTTCAGACCCTCGACGATGAGGATGTCGGGGCGGCGCACGGTCAGCCGCTGGTCGGGCACGATGTCGTACACCAGGTGGGAGTAGACCGGCGCGCTGACCTCCTCCTTTCCCGCCTTCACGTCGGCCACGAAGCGGGTCAGGGCCCGGCGGTCGTACGACTCGGGGAAGCCCTTGCGGGACATCAGGCCGCGCCGGTGCAGTTCGGCGTTGGGCAGCAGGAAGCCGTCCGTGGTGACCAGCTCGACGCGCGGGTGCTCCGGCCAGCGCGCGAGCAGGGCCTGGAGGAGCCGGGCGGTGGTGGACTTGCCGACCGCGACACTGCCGGCCACCCCTATGACGAACGGCGTGCCCCGCTGCGCGCCCTGCCCGCTGCCCGCGTCACCCAGGAAGGTGTTGAGTGCGCCCCGCAGGTTGCTGGTGGCGCCGACGTACAGGTTGAGCAGCCGGGACAGCGGCAGGTAGACGTCGCGCACCTCGTCGAGGTCGATGACGTCGCCGAGGCCACGCAGTCGCTCCACCTCCTCCGCCGTCAGCGGCAGCGGGGTCTTCTCGCGCAGCCCGCTCCACTGGGCGCGCGAGAGATCGACGTACGGACTCGAATCGGTCCGCCGCGGGGCACCGCCGTGCTGCCCGCCTTGCGGCCGTTGGTCGCTTACCGAAGACCTGATCACCGATTCATTGTCCGTTCTCCCGCCGACGCGCGGAGCGTGCGTTCCATCACGCCACGCCCCGACCGCCGGCTGACCGCCATCCGGCCGTCCCCGACCCGGGCGCGGACGCCGCCCCCGCGCGCGAAGGCGCGACCACGCGGGAGGGCGGTTCGCCCGCGATGTCGTGCCGGCCGGGCCCGGGCGCCTGGAGTGTCGGGGGCGCGGCTCGGCGGCGACGCGGTGGGCCGGCCGCGTAACCTCGCCACGTCCGGGACGGTGGAGTGAGGCGGTGGCGACGGTGCGCGCGAGAGCCGGGGGCCGTGGCCCACGCGGGGTGAGAGGGACAGGCGCGTGATCATCGGAGTGGGAATCGACGTCGCCGAGATCGACCGGTTCGGCGCGGCCATGGAGCGTACGCCGGGACTGGCCGGGCGCGTCTTCGTGGCACGGGAACTGTGGCTGCCCAGCGGCGAACGGCGCGGTACGGCCTCGCTGGCCGCCCGGTTCGCGGCGAAGGAGGCCCTGGCCAAGGCGCTGGGCGCGCCGAGCGGGCTGCGCTGGACGGACGCCGAGATCTGGACGCTGCCCACCGGCCAGCCCCGGCTGCGGGTACGGGGCACGGTCGCGGAGCGGGCCGCCCAGCTCGGCGTCCGCGCCTGGCACGTGTCGCTGAGCCACGACGCGGGGGTCGCCTCGGCCGTGGTGATCGCCGAGGGCGAGCCGGGGCCCGGAGTCGGGGCCCCCGCCGAGGCCGGGGACGACTGGCCGGCGGACGACACGCCGGCGACCTGACGCGGCCCCCTCGACGTGCGCGGCCCCGCCGGCCCCACGGCCCCGCCGGCCGGCTGGCGTGCGGCGCGGGAGACTGGGCGCATGAGGACTGCGTACAGCGTGGAGACCGTACGGGCCGCCGAGCGGGAACTGATGGCGCGCCTGCCGGCAGGGACACTCATGCACCGGGCCGCCGCCGGCCTCGCCGTGGCCTGTGCCGGGGTACTGGGCGCCGGCGGGGCGGGGCCGGGCGGGCGCGGTCGGGTCTCCGGCGCGCGGGTGGTGCTGCTGGTGGGCAGCGGTGACAACGGTGGCGACGCGCTGTACGCGGGCGCCCGGCTGGCCCGCCGTGGCGCCGGGGTCACCGCCCTGCTCCTGGCGCCCGACCGTACCCATGCCGACGCCGCCACGGCGCTGCGCGCGGCCGGCGGCCGGTTCGTCGACGCGGTGGACGTGACCGTCGCCACGAGCACGGCGGGCGAGCCGGGTGCGGGTGGCGGTCCGGGAGGGGGGCCGGGCGCGGCCGGCGGGGGCGCGGGGTCCCGTGCGGTCCGTGGGGCGCACCCCGCTGCGCGCGCCATCGCGCGGGCCGATCTCGTGCTGGACGGCGTCGTGGGCATCGGTGGCCGGGGCGGGTTGCGGCCGGGGGCCCAGGCGCTGGTCGCGGCCGTCGTCGCGGCCGGGGTGCCGGTGGTCGCGGTCGACCTGCCCAGCGGCGTGGACGCCGACACCGGCGAGGTGCCGGGCGCGGCGGTACGCGCCACGGCCACGGTCACCTTCGGCACGTACAAGCCCGGCCTGCTCATCGACCCGGCGGCCGAACGCGCCGGCGCCCTGCGCCTGGTGGACATCGGCCTGGGCCCCTGGCTGCCGCCCGTGCCCGACGTGGAGGCGCTCCAGCACGCGGACGTGGCGGCGGTGCTGCCGCGCCCGGCGGCGGAGAGCGACAAGTACCGGCGCGGGGTGGTCGGCGTCGTCGCCGGCTCGGCCCGCTACCCGGGCGCGGCCGTGCTCGCCGTGGCGGGCGCGCTGCGCGGCGGCGCCGGTGCGGTGCGGTACGTGGGGCCCGCCGCCGACGCCGTGATCGCCCGTTTCCCCGAGGCCCTGGTCTCCGCCGGCCCGCCACACCGGGCCGGCCGGGTGCAGGCGTGGGTGGTCGGGCCCGGCGTGGGCGACGACGCGCAGGCCCGGCAGGCGCTCACCGACGTGCTGGCCAGCGACGTCCCCGTACTCGTCGACGCGGACGGGCTGCGCCTGCTGCCCCCCGACGGCGTGCGCGCGCGCCCCGCCGCCACCCTGTTGACCCCGCACGCGGGCGAGGCGGCGGCGCTGCTCGGCTGGTCCCGCGCCGAGGTCGAGACGCGACGGCTGGCGGCGGTCCGCGCCCTCGCCGCGCGGACCGGCGCGACGGTGCTCCTCAAGGGCTCGACCACGCTGGTCGCCGGCCCGGACGCGGAGCCCGTACGGGTCAACCCGACCGGCACCGCCTGGCTGGCGACCGCCGGTAGCGGCGACGTCCTGTCCGGCCTGACCGGCGCCCTGCTCGCCACCGGCCTGGCCGCCCGCACGGCCGCGTCCGTCGGTGCCTACCTGCACGGCCTGGCGGCCCGCCACGCGGCGAGCGCCCCCGGACACCCCGGCGCTCCCGTCACGGCCTTCGAGGTCGCCGAGGCCCTCGGCGCGGCGTGGCGCGACGTCACCACGGCCTGAGCCGCCCCGAGCGACGCCGTCCGCCTCCGCCGACCGCCGATGTCGCCACGGGGGCCCGGACGGTGGCCGGCACGTCCAGCTGTCCTCCCCGTCGCCCGGCGCGGGCTCGCGCGCCGGCCTCGGCCGGCAGCGGCTCGCCCTCGTGCCTGCCGCCGTCGGCGGCTGCGGCGGCTTCGGTCGCTTCAGTCGCTTCGGTCGCTCCGGCGGCGTACGCGCCCGGGCCAGGCGCCCCGGCCGGGCAGCGGAACGGGCCACCTCGCCACCCCTGGTCGTCCGGCGTGCGCCGCGGAGCGCGCCCCGGCGGCACGCGGGCGGGCGCGTGAGCGGAGCACCGCCGTGTCGGGTGCGGGCCCGGGCGGGGCCGGAGCGGGCGGGGCGCGTGCGGCCGAGGCCCGGGACAGCAGGAGGGCGAGGCCGCGGGCCGGGGCGCTGGCCCGGGGTGGGGCCCCGGCTCGCCGGCGCCCCGCCTCGGTGGCCCCGCCGCCCGCCCGTCGCCCGCTCCGGGGGCTTCACCGTGGGGGCCTGAGAGACTGGTCCCGATGAACGAGACACCGATGCGTGCCCGGGCCGTGGTCGATCTGGCCGCGTTCCGGGACAATGTTCGCGCGCTGCGGGACCGCGCGCCCCGGGCCGAGCTGATGGCCGTGGTCAAGGCGGACGGGTACGGGCACGGGGCCGTGCCGTGTGCGCGGGCGGCCCGGCAGGCGGGCGCTGGCTGGTTGGGCACGGCCACCCCGCAGGAGGCGCTCGCGCTGCGCGCGGCCGGTGACACCGGGCCTCTGATGTGCTGGCTGTGGACGCCGGGCGGGCCCTGGCGGGAGGCCGTCGCCGCCGACATCGACGTGTCGGTGAGCGGACTGTGGGCGCTGCGCGAGGCGATCGCCGGGGCCCGCGCGGCGGGGCGGACGGCGCGGGTGCAGCTCAAGGCGGACACGGGCCTGGGGCGCAACGGCTGCCAGCCGCACGACTGGGACGAGCTGGTGGCCGCCGCCCGGCGGGCCGAGGCCGAGCGGACGATCAAGGTCACCGGCGTCTGGTCGCACTTCGCGTGCGCGGACGAGCCGGGCCACCCCTCGATCGTCGCCCAGCTCACCGCGTACCAGGAGATGCTGGCGCGCGCCGAGGCCGCCGGCATCTCGCCCGAGGTACGGCACATCGCCAACTCGCCGGCCACGCTGACCCTGCCGCACGCGCACTTCGACCTGGTGCGCACCGGCATCGCGACGTACGGCATCTCGCCGAGCCCGGAGGTCGGCGCCAGCGCCGACTTCGGGCTGCGCCCGGTGATGACGCTCTCCGCGTCGATCGCGCTGGTCAAGCGGGTGCCGGCCGGGCACGGCGTCAGCTACGGACACCACTACCGCACGCCCGGGGAGACGACGCTGGCGCTGGTGCCCGTCGGGTACGCCGACGGCGTGCCGCGCGCGGCCTCCGACGCGGGGCCGGTGCTGGTCGCCGGCAAGTGGCGGACGGTGGCCGGCCGGGTGGCGATGGACCAGTTCGTGGTGGACCTCGCCGGCGACCGGGCCGCCGTGGGCGAGGAGGCCGTGCTGTTCGGGCCGGGCGACCGGGGCGAGCCGACGGCCGAGGACTGGGCGCGGGCCTCGGGCACGATCGCGTACGAGATCGTCACCCGCGTCGGCCAGCGGGTGCCCCGCGTCTACCGGAACGCGACCGACGAACCCGGCCCCACCCCAGCGCACTCCGCGAACACCCCGGGCGCCACCGCCGAGCCGCGCCGGCCGGGAGACGAGGGGGCGGGCGGCCCGGCATGAGCGAGGACGCGGGCAGGGCGGTGGACGCGGTGGGCGACGCGGCCCGGGCGGCGGCCCGCGCGGGCTGGCGGCGCGGGGCGGGGTTCGCGGGCGCCGCGATAGGAGTGGTGGCCGCCGGTGCCGCCGTCGGCGTCGCCGTGGAGCGGCTGACCGTCGGCCGAGGCGTACGGCGCAAGGCCCGGCTGGCGCTGGACGCGTCCGGCCCCTACGGGTCGCTGCGCGGCGTCCCCGGCACGGCCGTGGCCGAGGACGGTACGGAGCTGGCGTACGAGATCGAGGCCGGCCCGCGCCCGGTGGGGCCGGCGGGCGGGGCCGAGCCGGCCGGGGCGGACCCGCTGACCGTGGTGTTCTGCCACGGCTACTGCCTGAGCCAGGACTCCTGGCACTTCCAGCGGGCCGCGCTGGCCGGCACCGTCCGCGCCGTCTACTGGGACCAGCGCAGCCACGGCCGCTCCGAACGCGGCCGGGCGCAGCGTACGGACGGCGAACCCGTCACCATCGACCTGCTCGGCCGCGACCTGCGGGCGGTCATCGAGGCCGCCGCGCCCAGGGGGCCGCTGGTCCTGGTCGGGCACTCGATGGGCGGCATGACGGTCATGGCGTTGGCCGCGCAGTTCCCGGAGCTGGTGCGGGAGCGGGTGGTCGGCGCGGCGTTCGTCGGCACCTCGGCGGGCCGGCTCAGCGAGGTCAGCTTCGGGCTGCCGGCGGCCGGTGTACGCGCCGTGCGGCGGGTGCTGCCCAGCACGCTGCGGGCGCTCGGCGCGCAGGCGGAACTGGTGGAGCGGGGGCGGCGGGCGACGGCCGACCTGTTCGCCGGGGTGATCAAGCGGTACTCGTTCGGCTCGCGGGACGTGGACCCCGGCGTGGCGCGGTTCGCCGAGCGGCTGATCGAGGCGACGCCCATCGACGTGGTGGCCGAGTTCTACCCGGCCTTCGCCGAGCACGACAAGTCCGAGGCGCTGCCGCTCTTCGGCGGCCTGCCGGTGCTCGTCCTGGCGGGGGAGCGGGACCTGATCACCCCGAGCGAGCACAGCGAGGCCATCGCCGACTTCCTGCCCGAGGCCCACCTGGAGATCGTCCCCGACGCGGGCCACCTGGTGATGCTGGAGCACCCGGAGACCGTCACCACCGGCCTGCTCCGCCTGCTGGCCGCCACCGAACCCGCCGCCGCTCCCGGCCCCGCCGGCCCCGCCGACCCGCCGGACCCCGCCACCACCCCGGACCCCGCCGACCCCGCCTCCGCCGCCCCGCGCCGTCCCGAGGCCGGGCCGGCCTGAGTCGCCGCCCGCGTCGGGGCCCTCCCGCCCCGCGCGCCGGGGCGCCCCGGACGCGTGACCGGGGCGGGCGTTTCGGGGGAGTACGGGGTGGGCCGCGCGGGCCCGTACCATCGGCGGATATGAACGTTCCGTACGCCCGCGCGCAGATCACCGTCAACACCCCGGACCGCATGGGGGACTTGGGCCGTCACCTGGCCAGGTTCCTGCGGGCGGGCGATCTGGTGCTGCTCACCGGGGAGCTGGGGGCCGGCAAGACGACGCTGACCCGTGGCCTGGGCGCGGGGCTCGACGTGCGGGGCGCCGTGACCTCGCCGACCTTCGTCATCGCGCGGGTGCACCCCTCCCTGGGGGACGGCCCGCCGCTGGTGCACGTGGACGCCTACCGACTGGGCGGCGGCCTGGACGAGATGGAGGACCTGGACCTCGACGTCTCGCTGCCGGACTCGGTGGTGGTCGTCGAGTGGGGCGACGGCAAGGTCGAGGAGCTGTCGGACGACCGGTTGCACGTCGTGATCGAACGCGCGGTGGGCGCGGACGCCGCCCTGGCCGCCACGGGGCCCGCCCCCGGGGACGCCCCGGAGTCGCCCGCGAACGCCTCCGACCCCGCCGCCGGCACCGAGATCGAGGCCGAGGACGCGGGTGCCGTCGACGTCCGCCGGGTCACCGTGACCGGCGTCGGGCCGCGCTGGGCGGACGTGGACCTGACCCCGCTGGAGTCCGCGACCCACGCTGGCTGACGCACGCCGACTGACCCGGGCCGCGAGCGAGCCGTACGCGACACCCGAGGCCCCCGCCGCTGCCGACCCCGGCGTACCGCCGTCGGCGCCGGCGTGCCCCGGCGCGAGCCGGCGGGCGTTACCGCGCCGTAGATTCCGACAAGCCGTCGGGAAGATGTTGCGCCCACCGCCTTCGGCGTGGTCACATGGAATCCGAGCGCACTAGTTAGGCGTACCTAACCGCCACGGTCGCGCCGCACGCTCCAGGAGTACCGGGAGGCACCCCATGGCGACCCACGAGTCCGGCCAGTCCGCAGCGCGATACGTGTCCGGGGTGCCATCGGTGAGTGACATGCTGGCGGCTTGTGCCGCGGCAGCAGCGGTGTCCACACCGCCCGGGGGCCAACCGATCCCCGGGAGCGAACCGGCCGTGGAGACCGAACCGACGGCGCAGTGTCAGCGTGAGGCCGCCTGACCTCGCGCTTTTCCTTCCTTCACGTTTCCGCTCGCGCACCGGCGACGGCCCCCGCCCGGGCGGCCCGCCGCTCGCGACGCGTGGGAAGCGTCACCCGACGTGACGTGTCACCTGACACCGACACGCGTCCGCGCGGCGCCCGTGTCGGCCGCGATCGTGCCGCGTGCGGCCGGGGCTGACGTGGGGCGGCTAGCGGACGACGACGATCTCGGTGCCGTTGGAGGCGAAGGTCCACATCGCGGCGCCGTCGGCGCGCTTCTCGCGGATGCCGCCGGTGCGGCGGGTGGAGTCCGGGTCGGGCGTCGAACCGTCCACGGCGGCGCTGAAGCCGAACACTATGTCGCCCTCGGTGTGGAAGCGCACGACGTGCTCGATGGACACCCCGTCCGAGCCGGTGACGCTGGCGGACCGGGAGGTCACGCTGTACGTGCCCGGGGCCGGGCTGACCGAGCTCGGGTAGACCCGGTAGGTGCGGATGGCCTGCTCGTTCGCGCCGATCAGCCACACCCGCTTGCTGCCCAGCGCGTACACCGCCCGACGTCCGGTGCCCGAGCTGGCCGGGATCGCGGTGGACTCCTCCTTCTTCGCCTTGTCCTTGGGCTTGGCGGAGTCGGAGGCACCGGGGCGGGCCGCCTGGTTCGGGTTGATCGGGGCGTTGGCGGAGGCGTGGTAGGCGAGGACGCCCACGACGACGATCGCCGCTGTGGTGAGCCCGGCCACGATGGTTCCGGAGCTGTTCCGTGCCACGCTGAGCCATCCTTCCGCACGCTTCCAACGGGCCGACGGTAGCACCCGGCGGGCCGGCGCGGGATCGGCGTACGGCCGCGCGGCCGTACGCTTGTGGGCGTGCTGCTGCTCGCTCTTGACACCGCTACCCCCGCCGTGACCGTCGCGCTCCACGACGGCCACTCCGTCCTCGCCTCCTCCCACCAGGTGGACGCCCGCCGCCACGGCGAACTCCTGCTGCCCGCCGTGCACCGGGTGCTCGCCTCGGCCGCCGTCACGCCCGGGGACCTCACCGATCTGGTGGTCGGCATCGGCCCCGGTCCGTACACCGGGCTGCGGGTGGGCCTCGCCACGGCCGCCGCGTTCGGCGCCGCGCTGGGCATCCCGGTGCGCGGGCTGGGCACGCTGGACGGCATCGCGTACGCCGCCGGGCAGGCCGGGCTCACCGGGCCGTTCGTCGTCGCCACGGACGCCCGGCGCAAGGAGGTCTACTGGGCGCGGTACGCGGACGCCAGGACCCGGCTCACCGAGCCCGCCGTCGACCGGCCGGCCGACATCGCCGACGGGCTGGCGGGGCTGCGGATCGTGGGCGCCGGCGGCACCCTCTACCAGGAGGTCTTCGCGGGCGCGGCTCCCGCCGCCGCTGGCTTCGATGCCGACGCGCGCTCGGCCGCCGAGCGAGGCGCCGGCGGGGACGGCGTGCCGGCCGGGCCGCCGCCGCTGCCCGCGGGGGTCGAGCTGCCCGAGCACCAGTCGGCCGCCGCGCTCGCCGCGCTGGCGGTGGAGAAGCTGGCCGCCGGCGAGGAGTTCCCGCCGGCCCAGCCGCTGTACCTGCGCCGCCCCGACGCCCAGGTGCCCGCGAACTACAAGGTGGTCACCCCGAAGTGAGCACGGCGCGGGAGGCGGACGCCACACGGCGGCCCGACGCCGGGCGGGCCAGCGCCGGGCGGGCTGGCGCCGGGCGAGCCAGCGCCGGGCGGGCTGGCGAGGCCGCGACGGCGAGTGACGCCACAGGCGTCACAGCGGCCACGACCGGCGGCGACGGTGCGGCGGCCACGACCGGCGACGGCGCGGCGGGTGGTGTCGCGGCGGCGGGCGAGGCCGCGACGGTGGGGGGCGACGCGGTGGCCGCGCCCCGGGTGCGCGAGATGCGCTGGTGGGACATCGCGCCCGTGCTCGCCCTTGAGGACGCGCTGTTCCCCGAGGACGCCTGGTCGCCGGGGATGTTCTGGTCGGAGTTGGCCCACGCCAGGGGCGCGGGCGCCACCCGGCACTACGTGGTCGCCCAGGACGGGGCCGGCCACCTCGTCGGGTACGCCGGGCTGGCCGCCGTGGACGGCACGGGCGACGTCCAGACGATCGCCGTCGCGCGCGAGCACTGGGGCACCGGGCTCGGCGCGCGCCTGCTGGGCGAGCTGCTGACGGCGGCCACCGCGTTCGAGTGCCACGAGGTGCTGCTGGAAGTGCGCGTGGACAACGCGCGCGCCCAGCGCCTGTACGAGCGCTTCGGCTTCGAGCCGATCGGCTTCCGGCGCGGCTACTACCAGCCGGGCAACGTGGACGCCCTGGTGATGCGGCTGTCCGGCCCGGCGGCCCCCGCCGCCACCCCCCACGACCCCGCCGGCCCCGCCACGGGCGAGGCCCCGGGGCCGGCAACCGAGCACGCACCCGAGTCAGCGCCGCCGGCGGCGCGCGAGACAGAGACAGGAACCCATGGCTGACGCGACCGGTCGCCGGGACGAGCCCCTCGTCCTCGGCATCGAGACCTCCTGCGACGAGACCGGAGTCGGCATCGTGCGCGGGCACACACTGCTGGCCGACGCGATCGCCTCCAGCGTGGACGAGCACGCGCGCTTTGGCGGCGTCGTGCCCGAGGTGGCCAGCCGGGCCCACCTGGAGGCCATGGTCCCCACCATCCAGCGGGCCCTGAAGCAGGCCGGGGTGGCCGCCAGCGACCTGGACGGCATCGCGGTCACGGCCGGCCCCGGCCTGTCCGGCGCGCTCCTGGTGGGCGTGTCGGCGGCCAAGGCGTACGCGTACGCGCTGGGCAAGCCGCTGTACGGGGTCAACCACCTGGCCTCGCACATCTGCGTGGACCAGCTGGAACACGGCGCGCTGCCCGAACCGACGATGGCGCTCCTGGTCTCCGGCGGCCACTCCTCGCTGCTGCTCGCCCCCGACATCACCTCCGACGTCCGGCCGCTGGGCTCGACCATCGACGACGCGGCGGGGGAGGCGTTCGACAAGGTGGCCCGCGTGCTCCAGCTCGGTTTCCCCGGCGGCCCGGTCATCGACCGCATGGCCCGCGAGGGGGACCCGAACGCGATCCGCTTCCCCCGTGGCCTGACCGGGCCCCGGGACGCCGCGTACGACTTCTCCTTCTCCGGTCTCAAGACCTCCGTGGCCCGCTGGATCGAGGCCAAGCGCGCGGCGGGCGAGGAGGTGCCGGTCGCGGACGTGTCGGCCTCGTTCCAGGAGGCGGTGGTGGACGTGCTGACCCGCAAGGCGGTGCGGGCCTGCAAGGACAACGGCGTCGACCACCTGATGATCGGCGGCGGTGTCGCCGCCAACTCGCGACTGCGCGCGATGGCCGAGCGCCGCTGTGAGGACGCCGGCATCGTGCTGCGCGTCCCGCGCCCGGGGCTGTGCACGGACAACGGCGCGATGGTGGCCGCACTCGGCGCCGAGATGGTCGCCCGGGGCCGGGCCGCGTCGTCCTGGGACCTGTCCGCCGACTCCTCCCTGCCGGTCACCGACCCGCACGTGCCGGCCACCCACGACCCGGACCACGACCACGGCGACGGGCACGACCACGGTCACGGTCACGGAGCCGGCCACAGGCACGGGCACGGCCACGGCGACGACCACGCGCACGACCACTTCCACGAGCTGAGCAAGGACAACCTCTACTCATGACCCTCGCGCTGATGTGGGAAGCCCGGGCGACCGAGGGGCGCGGCCCCGAGCTCCTGGACTGGGCCCGCCGCCAGCCCCTCACCCCCGCCCCGCTGCGTCGCGAGACCCTCCGCGCCCCCGGTGACCGCGTGCTGGTCATCACGTGGTGGGACGCCCCGTACGAGGCGGAGCTGCCCGAACTGCCCGACCCCGAGCGGGAGTTGGTGAGCCGGGCGGTGCACCGTTGGCGGTTCGAGGCGGTCGTGGAGGAGTAGGCGAGTCCGGCTCCTCGCGCACCGGCGCGCGCGCCCGCCCCGGGTGCCCCGGCCCGTCAGGGGTCCCGCGCGGAACCCCGGTGCACCAGCAGCCGCCCCTCCAGCGTCCCGATGACGACGTCGCCTGTGACCGTCGTGGCCAGCGTCACGGGGGTGAAGGTGTGACCTTCGGGGCTCGTGAGGGGATGGCGGGCGTGGCGGGTGCCCGTGGCGGCGTCCACGGCCAGCAGGTCGCCCGCCGTGCGGGCCGCGTAGACCGTGCCCGCGTGCACGTCCAGGCCCGCGACGGCGGAGTCGGTCCGCAGCGACCACAGCGGCTCGCCGTCGGGGAGGGAGCGGCGGGTGAGCCGGGGTGTCCCGGCGTCGGTGGTGGCCAGGATGAGGGCGGGGCCCGCCGCGTCGCTGACGTACACCGCCGGGCCGCCGTGCACGGCGCTCTTCGGGCCCAGCGCGAAGAGCGGTTGGACGGTGCCGGGCGCGTTCCGTTCGCCGGGCGTCACGCGGGCCAGCCACCTCTCCTGCCGGGCCAACAGCGCCTGTTCCTCGGCGAACGTGGCCGGCCCGCCGGTCGCGCGGGTGCCGAACACCTCGTCGTCCGGCAGGTACGCCGAGGCCGGCGCCGGGTCCGCAGTCGAGCTCAACTCCCCTTCCGGCGCCCGGCGTTCGCGTACGACCAGGAAGAACAGGTGCGGTGAGCGGCGGACGGTGAGCTCGGACCTCGGGTCGTACCGGCCCAGGGGGGCCGCGCCCAGCGGCGTGCCGTCGGGGGCGAAGAGCAGGGCGGCGGACGGGGTCCACGAGGGATACGAGGGGAAGAGCTCGCAGGTGTCGCGGGCGGCCCAGAGGCCGTCGGCGCGGGCCGTGAGGAGGGCCGGGTAGGCGAGCCGGTGCTCGGTGCGTACCGAGCCGTCGGCCAGGCGGACCGTCAGCACGTGGGTGCGGCGGCTCGCGCTGTCGCCGGTGTCCACGGTGACGCGGGCGGTGTGCTCGTCGGGGGTGACCTGGAGCTGGAGGCCGCCGCGGTGCAGGAATCCGGTCGGCCGTGGCACCGCCCACACCCGCTGTCCCTCGGGCGACCAGCACTCCAGCGGGCTGTCCTCGCGCACGGCCAGCACCCGGCCGTCGCGCAGCGGCGCCACCGCCCACACCGCGCGCCGCGCGCTCCAGTCGCGTCCGACGGACGCGGCCAGCTCGCGCAGCTCGGCGTGGCGCGCGGCGACGTCCACCGCCGGGACCCGGGTCGACCAGTCCTCGGGGGCCGGCCGCCGCACGTCGAGGGCCGTGGCCCCGGGGGCGGTGGCCTCGGGGGCGGTGGCCTCGGGGCCGCCGAGGTCGAGCCAGTCGCCGGAGGCCGGCCGGCGCACGGTGCTGGCGACGGGGCGCACCCGCCCCTCCGCCATCAGGTCGGGGTCGGTCTCGGTCAGGAGTACGTCGAGCGTGTCCCCGTCACGCCAGCGCAGTGCGGCGACGCCCGCGTCGGCGCACACCACCCGGGCCTGGCGCCCCGTCACCACATCGACCAGCAGCAGCGTGCCGTGTCGCGCGTACTCGTCCCCCTCGTTTGTGCCGACCGCGAGCAGCGGCAGGACGGGATGGAAGGCGAGGTTGTCGACGGACTCGCCCGGCACGGCCACCGTGCGCTGACAGGCGAGGTCGGCGCGTCGGTAGAGCACCACCCGGGGGGTGGCGCGCGGCCCGTGCGGCGGTTTCACGGTGCGGGAGGGGGAGTGGGCGCCGCCCAGGTAGCCGAGCACGGCGAGCCACTGCCCGTCGGCGCTCAGCGCGGCGGCGAAGGCCGTGCCGACCTCGGGGAACGGCTCGTCGGGCAGCACCCGAGGGCTCACGCTCACTCCCCGGCCGCCCCTCGCGCCAGCAGCCCGTCGATGAGGGCGTGCAGCCCGTTCGGTACGTCACAGGCACTCGCCACCTCGTGCCACTGGTCGCCGAGCGAGGTCAGGCGGGGCAGGGTGGCCGCGTCCTCGGGGGTGAGCAGGTCGGGGATCGGGCGCAGCGCGGCCCCGTCGGAACCCTCGCCGGCGCGGCGGCTGGTGGCGGCGTGGTAGGCGAGGTCGCCGTAGATGTAGAACCAGATCGCGCGGTAGGCGCGGATGGCCGCGCGCGGCGTGAGGCCGCAGCGGATGGCCGAGTCGAGGATCTCCTCCACCATCCACATCGCGCCCTTGTCGGTGACGTTGCCGAGGCCGAGCACCTCGACCACCCAGGGCAGCCGCTGGAGCATGTCGTGGATGTGCAGGGCCGTGACGTAGATCCGCTCGCGCGGCGCCTCGGGCAGTTCGGGGCGCGGCGCGGACGCGGCCATGCCGGCGAGCACCAGCAGCAGCAGCTCGTCCTTGTCGCGTACGTGGTGGTAGAGCGCCCGGGGCGTGCTGCCGACCTCCTTGGCCAGGCGGCGCATGGACAGCGCGGGCACGCCCTCCTCCTCCAGGACGCGCCGCGCGGTGGCCACGATCGTCTCGCGCTCCAGGCGCGGCGGTCGACCCACCGGCCGCCCCGTGGCCCGCCTGCCGTCCGGCTCCGCGTCTTCCGTCACTCCCACGTTCCCGCCACTCCCGTCTCACACGTCACGCGCTGGTCCCGCGTACTCACCAACCCACCCGCATCCCGCCCCCACCCGCGTCCGCTCCCGCCGTCCCCACCCACGTCCGCTCCCGCCGTCCCGACCCGCGACGCGTCCGCCACCCCCATCCTCCCGGCCCCGCGCCGGTCCCGTCCCCCCGCCCCGGTTCCGCCGCCCTGTGGGCGCCCGCCGGTTCACCCCGCGATCCGTTTCGGGCGGGTCGTTCGTGGCGTGCCCGGCCCCAGCCCCGCCGCCCTCGCCCGGGCCGCGCACCCCGGCCCCGCCCGTCCGCCCCGCCCCGCGCCGCCGGGCGAAGGCCCCGCCGCCGGGCGTACGCCCCACTCCGCGCGCACCCGTCCCGTCGGGTGGCGGAGGCCAGGGGGCGGGGCGGCCCACGTGGTGGCGCGCCCCCCGGGGGGCGAGGTGGGGCGACAGCGTCGGCGGAAACGTCGGTGACAGTTTTTCCACGCGTGTAGTAATCTGCGACGCAGAGCGTGTGGCCGGTTGCGTGACCGGTTCAACTGCCATGTCCGGAGGGTGAGTTGTGACGTATGACGTCGGTCCCCGCAGCGGGGACAAGAGAAGCGAAGCGGAGTCGGGGCAGCGCCACCGGGGGCTGTTGGCGGTGGTCCTGACCGTGCAGTTCCTGGTGGCGCTCGACATGTCCGTGGTGAACGTGGCGCTCCCCGACATCCGCTCCGACCTGGGCTTCACCGCCGACGACCTGCTGTGGGTCGTCAACGCCTACGCGCTCGCCTTCGGCGGCCTGCTGATGCTCGGCGGGCGGCTGGCCGATGTGGTGGGCCGCCGGCGCACGCTGGCCACCGGGCTCGTCGTCTTCGGCGCCGCCAGCCTGGGCGGCGGGCTGGTCAGCTCGCCCGGCGCGCTGATCGCCGCCCGCGCGCTCCAGGGCGTGGGGGCCGCGGCGCTGGCACCCGTGGCCTTCGCCCTCATCACCGTCACCCTGCCGGCGGGGCCGGCCCGGTCCCGCGCGCTGGGCCTGTGGGGCATGGCGGGCGCGGCCGGTGGCGCGGTCGGCGTCCTGGCGGGCGGCCTGCTGACCGAGGCCGCCGGCTGGCGCTCCGTGCTGCTGATCAACGTGCCGATCGTGGCCCTCGCGCTGGTCGGCACGCGTCGCTGGATCGCGCTGGACCGCCGCGCCGGGGCCCCGCCACGGCTCGACCTGGCCGGCGCCGTGCTCGTCACGCTCGGCATGACCACGCTCGTCTTCGGCCTGGTCCGCACCGAGACGCACGGCTGGACCTCCGCCACGACGGTGGGGACGCTGGCCGTCGCGGTGGCGCTGCTCGCCGCGTTCGTCGTGGTCGAACTGCGCACGCGCCAGCCGCTGCTGCGCGTCGGGCTGCTGGCCAGCCGCCCGGTGCTGGCCGCGAACCTCTTCGTGATGCTGCTCTTCTCCGGCCAGTTCGCGACGTTCTACTTCCTGTCGCTCTACACCCAGCAGGTCCTGGACTACGGGCCGACCGAGGCCGGCCTGTCGTTCCTGCCGTTCAGCGCCGGCATCGTGGTCGGCTCGGTGGTCGCGACCCGCGCCATGGCCACCCTCGGCATACGGTGGCTGCTGACGGTCGGCGGGGCGGTGGGCGCCGTCGGCTTCGGCTGGTTCGCGCTCGCGGTCACCGCCGACGGCTCGTTCCTGACCGCCATGCTCGGCCCCTCCCTGGTCGCCAGCGTGGGCGTGGGCATGTGCTTCGTACCGCTGGGCACCGCCGCCACCACCGGCGTCACACCGGCCGAGGCCGGCATGGCCTCCGGGCTGCTCAACAGCTTCCGCCAGATCGGCGGCTCGCTCGGCCTCGCGATCCTGGTGACCGTGGCGGCGCGGGCCACCGACCGGGCCCACGGCACCGCCGGCGAGCGGCTGACCAGCGGTTACGTCACGGCCTTCGCGGCTTCGGCGGGCCTGCTGGCCCTGGCCGCGCTGGTCGCGGCCACGCTGCTGCGGGGCCGGGGCCCGGCGAGCGGGACGCCCGCCGCCGCCGCGACCGGAGCCGGGGTGGGCACCGTCGAGGCGGACGGACGCGCGGCGGAGACGGCCGCCGAGGCGCGGCCCTCGTCCCCGCCACGCGACGAGGCCCGCACCGGACGCGCCGAACCGACGGCCCGCTAGGTCCGCCGCCCCCAGGCCCCGCCCCCAAGGGGTACGCCGGCCACGGGACCGACGACCGGCCTGCCCCCACCCCGCCGGCGCCTCCCCCCGGCGGGGTGGGGGCGAGGGCCGGCTTCGTACGAGACGCGCCAGCCGCCCACCGTCGCCCGCCAGCCGGGCCCGTATCGCCCGCGCCCCGCCTCCCGTGTCGTACGCGTCCCGCCGCCCGCCTCCCGCCGCGCCGGCCGGCTACCCCCTCGTGGCCACCAGGACCGCGTACCCGATCTGGGTCTCGCCCGTGAACTGGACCGAGATGTCCCGTGTGCGCTTGAGGAGGTCGACGGCCGCCGGGTCGGCGTCGCCGCCCTCGACGACCCGCAGGAGTCGGTCCACCGCGTCCCGGCAGTTCTCGTAGGTGCCACGGACGCTCTGCTCGGAGATGTCGATCGACTCCTTCAGGGCGAAGCCGCCGCGCGCCAGCAACTCCGGGTACACGGCG
Organism: Streptomyces sp. NPDC057702; assembly: GCF_042799315.1. Lineage (NCBI taxonomy): Bacteria > Bacillati > Actinomycetota > Actinomycetes > Kitasatosporales > Streptomycetaceae > Streptomyces > Streptomyces sp. NPDC057702. Next base: position 115,915 of record NZ_JBHVJC010000030.1, read on the forward strand.
AGCGGCAGGATCGACGGAGCCCGCACCAGCTCGCCGAAGGTCGCCAGCAGCTCCTCGTCCGCCGGGGACAGCGGGCCGCGCAGCACCACGTTGGAGATCACCAGCGGTGCGCCGGGGCGCAGCACCCCGGCGGTCTGCCGCAACACGCTCTCCGGGTCGGACATGTGCAGGAGCGACTCGAACAGCCACGCGCCGTCGAAGCTCCGCGCCGCGAAGGGCAGGTCGTTGGCGTCCGCCCGCTGGAAGCGCACGCTCTCGGCGAGCCCCTCCCGGGCGGCGAGTTCGGTGGCGACCCGCACCTGCTCCGGGCTGATGGTCACGCCCGTCACCCACGCGCCGGTGGCCACGGCCAGGTCGACGGCGGGCCGGCCGGCGCCGCAGCCGATGTCGAGCACGGACTGCCCGGCTGTGACGCCGAGCTTCTCGACCATCAGCGCGGTCATACGCCGGGAGGCCGCCTCCATCGAACCGGGGCCCGAGGCGTCCGGCCAGTAGCCGTAGTGGATGCTGCCGCCGAGCGCTTCGAGGAAGAACTCGGTGGACTGGTCGTACATCGCGCTGATGCCCTCCGCGTGGGAGGCGCGGACGTCGCTCACCGGCGTGCCCCCTGGCCGCGCCCGAGCGCGCTCGGCGCGATCCCCGCACTCGGCGCGACCCCTGCTGTCGGCGCGGTCCACGCGCCCCGCGTTCTTCGTCCGCTGGCTCTCATGAAGCTCCCCCCACCGGGCCGAACGGCCCCTCGGTCTCCTCGCCCATCCGTTCGGACGGCGCCCACCGAGCGTCCCCCGTCCCGAGCCCGAACACGACGGCTTTCGCACCGAAAGCGGGGAAATACGACCGGTGCCGGAGTGGTGCCCAGACAGAAGAGTGGCGCGCGTCAACCACCCTGCTGGCAGCGCGACGTGGGTGCGGAGGGTCGGGAGGGTCCGGAAGGTGCGGCCGAGCCCTGGCCGCCCGCGCTGTCGGAAGACCGACCGCCGACGGCGCCGGCGCGACGGCCGGCGGTGCCCCGGCGCGGGCGGAGCGGGCCACGGCGGCGACGGCCCCGGCCGGCCCGGCCGCCCCCGACTTCCCTACGCGGTCGGCTTCGCCGGGTGGCCGATCAGCATCGACGGCGCACCCGCCACCCGCGTCAGGAACACCGTCGCCGAGGCCGCGCCCCGCGGCCTGACCTTCTGGCGCAACTCCTCGGGCGTCACCGGCGAACCGCGCTTCTTGACCGTCAGCACGCCGACGTCGCGCTCCCGCAGCAGCGCCCGCAGCCGCTTGACGTTGAACGGCAGTACGTCGGTGATCTCGTACGCGCTCGCGTACGGCGTGGCCACCAGGGTGTCGGAGGTGACGTACGCGATCGTCGGGTCGATCAGCCGGCCCTCGACCCGCTGGGCCACGTCCGCGACCAGATGGGCCCGGATCGCCGCGCCGTCCGGCTCGTACAGCCAGCGTCCCACCGGGCCCGGCTCGGGGTCCGCCAGTCCCGCGCCGGTCAGCGTGGCGCCGCCGGGCAGCAGTGTCGCGCGGCGGGCGCCGGGGGTCGTGCCGAACCACAGCACGGCCTCCTTCACGTCGCCGCCGTCCGAGATCCACTCCGCCTCGGCGTCCTCGGGGATCGCCTCGTGCGGCACCCCCGGCGCGACCTTGAGCGCCGCGTGCGGAGCCTGCCGGGCGGCGCCGACGGCCCAGGACAGCGGCGGCGAGTACGCCTCGGGGTCGAAGATCCGCCCCCGCCCGCCGCCGGAGCGCCCGCTGCCGCCGCGCCGGGCGGGGTCGACGAAGACGGCGTCGTAGCCCGTCACGTCGACCTCGCGCACATCGGCCTCGCGCACCTCGATCAGCTCGGCCAACCCCAGCGCCTCGGCGTTGGCACGGGCGACGGCGCAGGTCAGCGGGGAGCGATCGACGGCGAGCACGAAGACACCGGCCCGCGCCAGCGCGATCGCGTCGCCGCCCACGCCACAGCACAGATCGGCCAGCCGCCGCACCCCGAGCGCCGCGAACCGCCGCGCCCGGTGCGTGGCCACCGTGGCCCGGGTGGCCTGCTCGACGCCGTCGGGCGTGAAGTACATCCGGTACGCGTCGGCCGCGCCGAACTTCGCCGCCGCCCGCTGCCGCAGCCGCGCCTGGCCGATCGCGGCCGAGACCAGCTCGGCCGGATGCTCCCGGCGCAGCCGGGTGGCGGCGGTCAGCTCCTCGGCGGGGTCGAGGTCGCGCAGCGCGGCGAGCAGGGCCCGCCCCTCCTCGGTCAGCAGGGCGTGGAAGGTCTCGACGGGCAGGATGGTCGCGCTCACCGGGCCATTCTCGCAGCGTCGCCCCGAGACCCCGCCGCGCCCGAGAGGCCCGGCACCGCGCGCGGCGCTTCCCCCCGTCCGGCGAGACCCGCGCCCCGTCCGGCGAGACCCGCGCCCCGTGCGACGAGGTGCGCAGCGCGTCCCGCGCGGTTCGCCAGGCGTCCCGTGGCGCTTCCGCCAGCGGGCGACGGGCCCGCCAGGCGGCCCCGGGCGCGGCCCCGAGGCGGCCGGGACGTGCCCCGACGCGCCCCTGGCGGGCCTCCGGAAACGCCGCCGCGTTGGCACTCCGCTTGACCGAGTGCTAACCGCGTCCTAGTCTCAGGGCTGGCACTCCACATCGCGGAGTGCCAAACACAGCGACGGGCAGATCCGGCACCCGCGACGACGGATCTACCAGGTCGCCACCTCAGACAGTTAACCCCGTGAGATCTCCGAAGGGGGAGGTCGGATCGTGACGACCGCCAGCTCCAAGGTTGCCATCAAGCCGCTCGAGGACCGCATCGTGGTCCAGCCGCTCGACGCCGAGCAGACCACGGCTTCGGGCCTGGTCATTCCGGACACCGCGAAGGAGAAGCCCCAGGAGGGCGTCGTCCTGGCCGTTGGTCCGGGCCGCTTCGAAGACGGCAACCGTCTTCCGCTCGACGTTTCCGTCGGCGACGTCGTGCTCTACAGCAAGTACGGCGGCACCGAGGTGAAGTACAACGGCGAGGAGTACCTCGTCCTCTCGGCTCGCGACGTGCTCGCGATCATCGAGAAGTAACTCACCCGGATTTACGTGAATCGCGCCCCGGCCACCCGTGTCTGAACACCCGGGCGACCGGGGCGCGGCTCTTTGGAGAGGACTCTAGGCAACCATGGCGAAGATCCTGAAGTTCGACGAGGACGCCCGTCGCGCCCTTGAGCGCGGTGTCAACCAGCTCGCTGACGCCGTCAAGGTGACGATCGGCCCCCGGGGCCGCAACGTCGTCATCGACAAGAAGTTCGGTGCCCCCACCATCACCAACGACGGCGTCACCATCGCCCGTGAGGTCGAGGTCGAGGACCCGTACGAGAACCTGGGCGCCCAGCTCGTGAAGGAGGTGGCGACCAAGACCAACGACATCGCGGGTGACGGCACCACCACCGCCACCGTGCTGGCCCAGGCGCTGGTCCGCGAGGGCCTGCGCAACGTCGCCGCCGGCGCTTCCCCGGCCGCCCTGAAGAAGGGCATCGACGCCGCCGTCAAGGCGATCTCCGAGGACCTGCTCGCGACCGCGCGCCCGATCGACGAGAAGTCCGACATCGCGGCCGTCGCCGGGCTGTCCGCCCAGGACAAGCAGGTCGGCGAGCTCGTCGCCGAGGCGATGGACAAGGTCGGCAAGGACGGTGTCATCACCGTCGAGGAGTCCAACACCTTCGGTCTGGAGCTGGACTTCACCGAGGGCATGGCCTTCGACAAGGGCTACCTGTCCCCGTACATGGTGACCGACCAGGAGCGTATGGAGGCCGTCCTCGACGACCCGTACATCCTGATCCACCAGGGCAAGATCAGCTCCATCCAGGACCTGCTCCCGCTGCTGGAGAAGGTCATCCAGCAGGGCGCCTCCAAGCCGCTGCTGATCATCGCCGAGGACGTCGAGGGCGAGGCGCTCTCCACGCTCGTCGTCAACAAGATCCGTGGCACGTTCAACGCCGTGGCCGTCAAGGCCCCCGGCTTCGGTGACCGCCGCAAGGCCATGCTCGGCGACATCGCCACCCTCACCGGTGCGACCGTCATCGCCGAGGAGGTCGGCCTCAAGCTCGACCAGGCCGGCCTGGACGTGCTGGGCACCGCCCGCCGCGTGACCATCACCAAGGACGACACCACCATCGTCGACGGCGGCGGCAACACCGACGACGTCAAGGGCCGGGTCGCGCAGATCAAGGGCGAGATCGACGCCACGGACTCCGACTGGGACCGCGAGAAGCTCCAGGAGCGCCTCGCGAAGCTGGCCGGCGGCGTGTGCGTGATCCGCGTCGGCGCCGCCACCGAGGTCGAGCTCAAGGAGAAGAAGCACCGTCTGGAGGACGCCATCTCCGCGACCCGCGCCGCGGTCGAGGAGGGCATCGTCTCCGGTGGTGGCTCCGCCCTGGTGCACGCTGCCAAGGTGCTCGACGGCAGCCTGGGCAAGGAGGGCGACGAGGCCACCGGTGTCGCCGTCGTCCGCCGCGCGGTCGTCGAGCCGCTGCGCTGGATCGCCGAGAACGCCGGCCTCGAGGGCTACGTCATCGTCTCCAAGGTCGCCGAGCTGGAGAAGGGTTCCGGCTACAACGCCGCGACCGGCGAGTACGGGGACCTGGTCAAGGCCGGCGTCATCGACCCGGTCAAGGTCACCCGCTCCGCCCTGGAGAACGCCGCGTCCATCGCGTCGCTGCTGCTCACCACCGAGACCCTGGTGGTGGAGAAGCCGGCCGAGGAGGAGCCCGACGCGGGCCACGGCCACGGCCACTCCCACTGATCTCCGGATCACCCCGCACCACCGTCGAGGCCCGGGCGAGCGCGGCGGGTGACGCGGTCCGCTCGGCCGACGTCGCCGGCACCGCCTGGTACGTCGACAAAGCCACCAACACCCTTGTCGTGA
>NZ_JBHVJC010000031.1:0-21954 GCF_042799315.1 Streptomyces sp. NPDC057702
TCTCCCCCTCCACGCACACCATCCCCACACGGGGCAACCCCGAGGTCTTCGGGGCGGCGGGGCCCTCCCCCCCGCCGGGGCGCCCCGCGACCACGGGCGGGCGCCGTCGCACCGCTCCGCGCGCCCGCCCCGCGCCCCGACGGCCGCTCCCCGACAGCCGTCCGCCGCCCCGCGCCCCGACGGTCACCGGGCGCGCGCCGGCGGTGGCGTACGCGGGCCGGGGCGGGCCCGCCTCCGCGCCGCCGGCCCCGCGTCGCGCGAAGGGCTGTGCCGGGGTCGCCCCGGGAAGCCTCTACGTCCGCCGCGCGCGGGCGCCCGCCCCGTTCAGCCCGCGAGGCGGACGAGGGCGAGGAACGCGGCGGCTGCCGTGAGGCCGAGGGCCAGGATGGGGGCGGCCGGGGGGAGGCCGGCGGGGTGGAGCTGGCGGGCGGAGGCGAGGTGGGCGGGGTCCAGCCGGGCCGCGCGGGCGCGCCACTCGGCGGGCGGGTTGCTGGGGATGATGACGCGCCAGGGCTGGCCCGGGTCGTACTGGACCACGGCCCGGTCCCGGTGCAGCAGGTCCTGGACGTCGACCGGGTTGCGGACGCGGACACGGTACGGGGGACGGCCCTCGGGGGGCACCACGGTCAGGTCGAACTCGAAGACGCTGCTCTGGGCGTGCGGGTCGGCGGCGGGACGACCGTCGACCCGGCTCACCGCGCGCACCCCGTGCACGAGGGCGGGGGCGTACGCGCGCGGGCCCTCCGAGCGCAGTGGCCAGGCCGCGTCCCGGGTCGTGTCCCGTTCCGCGAGGGCGCCGAAGGCGGCCAGCGTGAGGGAGCCGGCGACCAGGCCGACGAGCAGGAGCCAGCGCGGGCCGAAGAGGGCGCCGTGCCCCAGGGCCGCGAAGACCACGCCGGTCAGCGCGATGCCGAGCAGCAGGTGGGGAGCCAGATAGCGGCGCGGGCCGCGCGCGGGGCCGGCGGTCACGAGAAGATCCGGCGGTCGCGGGGGGCGATGGCGACGCGGGTGCGCCGTGGGTCGTCGGGGTCGCGCGGGTCGTACACGGCCAGCACGGGGCGGCGCAGCGCGATCTGTTCGGTGACGGCCCGCACCTGGTGCGGGACGCCGTGCGCGTCGTGGAAGGAGACGGTGACCTCACCGTACGCGCCGCTCAGCCGCTCCCAGCCGGTGAGGGTGGCCGCGGCCGTGGCGTAGCGGCGGGTCAGGCGGCGCAGCGCGGCGGTGCGCCGGACGCTGACCGCCGCGCCCCACCAGGCCAACAGGCAGCCCAGGCCGGTGGCGGACCACAGGATGGTCAGCCAGTCGGAGACGGTGAACCCGGTGATGGGCAGCATGACGTGGAAGTCGGTCCGGGAGTCGTAGTCGACCTGGCCCTCGGCCACGGCGTCGTGCCAGCCGCTGACGCAGGCCAGCGCGCAGAGGACGAGGACCACGCCGCCGCTGGCACGGCGCAGGAACCGGGCGGCGAGGAAGCCGAGGGCCACGGCGGCGAAGGTGCCCAGGAGCGCGGAGCCGGCGGCGAACTGGTCGCTGGCGCAGCTCCCGGTGCCGTCGCAGGTCCACTCCACGGCGGACGCCTCGTGGCTGGAGGCGTACCACGCCACCCACACGAACCAGGCCATCAGCGCGCAGGACAGCGCGCGCAGCACATGTCCGTAGACCCTTGGTCGCACGCCGCCCCCTCGCCGTGCGGCCTCATCGGTGGCGGGCCGCGCCTGGGCGGACCTTATCCGGCCACCCCGCGCGCTGTCGGTGACCCCCGCCACGGGAGCGGGGCCGGGCGGCGCGCGGCGGGTGCGCGGGGGTGGCGCGCGACGTGCGGGGGGCCGGGCGGGGCGGCGGGGTCATGCGTGGCCCGTATGGGAGGCATACCTGCTTTTTATTGGCCTTTCCGGCCGGGTCGGGACACGATTTCGGTGGCGCGCCCGACCCGGGTGCGGCGCCCTTCGACAGGAGGCTCCCGCGATGGAGAACGACACCCCGTGTGCGGAATTGGCGCGCACGGCGGCGACTTTACGAAAGCGGCTCGCGGAGGATTCCGCCGAGGCGGACCGGGAACGCCGACTCAGCCTTTCGACGGTTTCCGCGCTCAGGGACGCGGGGCTTTTCCGGGTGATGACACCGAAACGCTGGGGCGGGCACGCGGCCGACGCGCGCACGCTGTTGGCGGTGACGAGCGAACTGGGCCGCGGCTGTGCCTCGGCGGCCTGGGTGGTGGGCGTGCTGAACGCCGGGAACGCCGCCACCGGGCTCTTTCCCGCGCGGGCCCAGGAGGAGGTGTGGGCGCGCCGGCCCGACGCGGCCGTGGCGCTCGTGCTGGCGCCGACCGCGACGGCCGAACCCGCCCCCGGCGGGCTGCGGGTGAGCGGGCGGTGGGCGTACGCCTCCGGCTCGGCGCACTGCGACGCGGCCGTGGTGGCGGTCCCGCGGCCGGGCGCCCCTGACGGGTCGGACGTCCGGTTGGCGTTGCTGCCGGCGCACGAGGTGAGCGTGGTGGACACCTGGCGGGTGGTCGGGATGCGCGGCACCGGCAGCGGCACGGTGCGGGCCGAGGACGTGTTCGTGCCCGAGCACCGGTTGCTGCCGCTCGCCACGGCCCTCGACGGGGCGCCGTCGGGCGCGCGCGGGGCCGCCGGGCGGCGTGGTGGCATCGCCGGCGTCCTGCTGACCTCGCTGGTGGGGTCCCTGCTCGGGGCGGCGCGGGCGGCGTTGGAGCACGTACGGGAGGCGGCGCCGGGCCGGGGGGTCGCCGCGTCCCGGTACGGCCGGCGCGGCGAGTCGGTCCCCTTCCAGCTCGCCCTCGCCGAAGCCGCCGGCACGCTCGACACGGCGCACTTCCACGCCGACCGGATGGCCCGGGTCTCCGACGAGCTCGCCGAGCGGGGCGCGCCGCCCGACCTCGCCGCGCGGGCCCGGGTGCGGGCGGACGCGGCGCGGGCGGCCCGCGCGTGCCGCGAGGCGGTCGAGACCCTGCTGGACGCGCACGGCGCGGCGGCCTTCGCGGAGGCCAGCCCGCTCCAGCGGATCTGGCGGGACATCGGTGTCGGCAGCCGGCACGCGGCGTTCGGCGTGGGCGTCCCGGAGGAGATGTACGGGCGCGCGCTGCTGGGCCAGGACCCGCGACCGGTGAGCTTCCTGCTGTAGCGCCGCGCGGCGAGCGGCGCGGCGAGGCGGTGGCGTGGAGGGCGGGTGCGGGCGGTGGGCGCGCGGGTGGCGGCGCGGGCGTGGGGCCGTGGGTGGCGGTACGGGCTGGCGTGCGGCGGGGCGGCGGCGTGGGCGGGGTCGCGCGACGGGCGTGTCCACGGCTCGGCGGGCGGGCGGTGGTTCAGGTGGGGCGCGGGGTGGCGGCGGGCGCGGTGGGGGCCGGGACGGGTGGGGTGAGGGCGTCGCGTAGGTGCTGGACGAACGCGCGGGCCGCCGGGTCGGTCGGGCCACCGGCGCGCCAGCCGAAGGCCAGGCCGGCCCGCAGGTCGGGCTCGGTGAGGGCGATGGTGCGCAGGGTGGCCGCGCGGGCGGCGGCGTAGGGCGCGGGCAGGATCGCGACGCCCAGCCCGTGGGCGGCGAGTTCGGCCAGCACCTGGGGGTCGCTGGCCTCGAAGGCGACGCGCGGTGCGAAGCCGGCCTCGGCGCAGCCGGCTTCCAGGGTGACGCGGGCGCCGACGCTGTGGTGGAAGGTGACCAGCGGTTCGTCCCGCAGCTCGACCAGGCGCAGGCTGGCGCGGTCGGCGAGCCGGTGGCGCGGGCTGACGGCGGCGACCAGGGGTTCGTCGGCGACGGTGAGCGAGTCCACCTCCGGTGGCGGGGTCGCGGAGGGGGCGAAGACCACCGCGTCGAACTGACCGTCCCGCAACCCGCTCAGCAGGCGGTCGGAGGTGGCCTCGGCGAGCGTGATCTCGATGGCCGGGTGACGGGCGTGGAAGTCGGCGAGCAGGCGGGGCATGTCGTGGGCGGTCGCCGACGAGGTGACCACGCCGAGCGAGACCCGGCCGCGCAGCAGCCCCACGTGTTCGTCCACGGCCTGTCGGACGCCGGCCACGGCGGCCAGCGCGGCGCGGGCGAACGGCATGACGGCCGCCCCGACCTCGGTCAGCCGCACGGTGCGCCCGGAACGGTCCAGGAGGGGCTGTCGGAGTTCCCGTTCGAGTTGGCGGATCTGGGTGCTCACGCCCGGCTGCGCGACATGCAGGAGGGCAGCCGCCCTGGTGAAGCTCTTTTCCTCCACCACGGCCACCAGGTATTCCAACTGCCTTATCTCCATGGGAGTTCAGCCTAACAGGGCGGTGGAGCGTATTGCCGGTGAACGGCATTCAGGCGCGGGCGCACTACGGCGACCCGCTTTCAGGGAATTGCACAGTTGCCGTGAAAGGCCTGTGCGGGAGAAGGGAAAAGGCGATGTCAGTGTCGAAGGGCCCGCCGTCCGAAAGGACCTCCACGGTGACCGTCCCGCTGCTGGGATTCGGTGTCCTCGCCGTGGCCACCAACGAGTTCGTCCTGGCCGGCATGCTGCCACGGCTCACCGGCTCGTTGGACGTCTCGCTGCCGACGGCCGGCCAGGTGGTCACGGTGTACGCGTTGGCCTGCGCGATCCTCGGGCCCGTCCTGGCGACGGTCACGGCGGCGTGGTCGCGCCGGGTGACATTGCTGTGCGCGGCGTGCGTCTACCTGGTGGGCACGGTCGGCGCGGCGCTCGCGCCGACCTTCGGCCTGCTGCTGGTGGCGCAGACGGTCGCGGCCGCGGGCACCGGGCTGTTCGTGCCGGTGGCGGCGGCCACGGCCGCGGCGCTGGTGCCGCCCGAGCGGCGGGGCCGGGCCATCGCCGTCGTCCTCACCGGCTTCACCGCGGCGACGGCCTTCGGCGCGCCGATCGGCACCGCGCTGGGCAGCGGCTTCGGGTGGCGGGCCACGATGTGGTTCGTCGCGGGGCTGGCGGCCGTCGGGATCGTGGGGCTGCTGGTCCTGGTGCCGCGCGTGATCGACGCGCCGCCGCCGGAGGGCCTGCGCCGCCGGCTGGCCCCGCTGGCCGACGTGCGCGTGGTGAGCACGCTGGGCACCACGATGGTGGCCTTCACCTCGGTGTACGTCCTCTACACCTACGTCGCCGAGGTCTTCGAGCCCGCCACGGGCGGCGCCGGCGGCCGGGTGGCCGTGCTGCTGTTCACCTTCGGGACGGTGGCCATCGTGGGCAGTTACGCGGCGGGGGCGCTGACCGACCGGCTCGGCGGTCGGCGGGTGGTGGCCCTGTGCCTGGTCTGGGTGGCGGCCTGCATGCTCGCGTTGCCGCTGGTCACGCACTCGTACCCGGCCTCGGTCGGGTACGTGGGGGTGCTGGCGGTGGCGGGGTTCAGCATGAGCGCGCCGCAGCAACACCGGCTGATCGGCCTGAACCCCGCGTTGGCGGCGGTGTTGGTCTCGCTGCACGCGTCGATCCTGTACCTGGCGATCGCGTTGGCCGGCGGTGTCGGCGGGCTCGGTGTCGCGCTCGGCGGCGCGGACAGCCTCGGGTTCATCGCCGCGGGGCTGGCCCTGCTCGCGCTCGGCCTCTCCGAACTGGCCCACCGCCTCGCCACCACCCGCCAGGCGCCGCCCCTCGCCCCGGCCCCGGGCTCGACCCCGACCCCGGCAGCGGCAACGGCAACGGCTGCGGCTGCGGCTGCGGCTGCGGACCCGGACCCGGCCGCGACAACGGACCCGCCCCCGTCCCCGTAGGGCCCCGGCCCGCCCGGGAGCCCGGCGCCGAGTCGGCCCGGGACGGGCGCCACCCCGTAAGTCGGCCCGCCGGCACGGGGGTCCGCACCGCGCGCCCCCGCCCGCGCGCCCACCCGATCTGCCCCGTACCCGCCCCCATGCCGGTCTCGGCCCCGTCGCCGCCGCGCACGACGGCGCGCGTCGATCCCCGTACGGCGGCACGCGCCGGCCGCGTACGACGGCACCCGGTGGCGTACGACGACGGCCGGCCCCCGACGCGGGCGCGTCGGGGGCCGGCCGGCAGTGGGTGTCGGACCGGTCGGCGCCGGCCCGGGGTGGAGGCCGCCCCGCCCCGGGCGCCGGGCGTGGCGCGCCGAGAGCGGGAACGGGGGCGGGGACGGGGGTGGTTACTTCCCGGACTTGCGCAGGGCGCAGGTCGCCTGGACGGTCTTGCTCGGGTCGCTCTCGGAGCGGGCGGTGAGGGTGATCCGGCCGCGCTGCTCGGCGCCGGGGCGCGCGGTCACGGCCACGTCCACCGGCACCGTGGTGCCGGCCTTGGCGGTGGCCAGGCGGTTGGGCAGCCAGGCGGACCAGCCACGGCCGGACGCCTTGGCCGAGAGCCGGTAGAGGTCCGAGTCCAGGTAGGGGGCGAGGTCCCCGGCCCGGTCACCGGAGGCCGGCGCCCCCGCCCCGGTGTTGGTCAGCGGGAAGACGCACTGGGCGCGCTCCTTGCCGGGCCGGCCCTGGGCGGTGCCACGGTCGAGGTCGAGCCCGCGGGCCTGGCGCCCGGAGCCGTCCAGCGAGCGCACGCCGACGGTGTAGGAGAGGACGCCGGCGGCGTCGCGCTCGATGTCGACGATGTAGAAGTGCAGCCGGTTGGCCTTGTCGACGTACTCGTACGAGCTGCCCGAGTCGGCGCCCGCGTGGAAGAGGGCGTCGCTGAGCTGCCGGTAGTCGCCCATGGTGATCTTCTGCTGGGTGCCGTCGGGGCGCGTGAAGTCGACCATGTCGATGTCCTCGGGGTGCGCGTCGACCACCCAGGCGAAGGGCGCCCGGTCGGCGTTCTTCGTCTTGCTGAGCAGGACGCCGTTGTCGGGCGTGAAGGAGTCCATGCCCATCCGGTCGACGACCTCGACGGTGTAGTTCTGGTAGCCGCCGCCGTCGCACAGCGGGTCGGTCGCGCGGTCGCAGGTGGGCGACAGGTCGCGGCCCATGGTGATGTTGACGCCGGTCAGCGCCTTCTCGCCGGGCGGGGCCGAGCGCGCGGTGACCCGGGCGACGACCGGGCCCGAGTCCTTCAGGGCGTCGCGGTCCAGCCGCAGCACGTCCTTGGCGTCCACGATGCCGAGCTTGAGCTTGTCGCGCAGCACGTGGTGGGCGCCCATCGAGGCGCCGGCGGTGGCCGGGGTGCGCCAGCGGGTGTGCGGACCGCCGGGCCCGTTGAACGAGCCGCGCGAGAGCATGCCCCAGATACCGGTGTACGAGCGGCTCAGCGGCTTGCCGTACGGGTTGTTGTAGTTGTCGGCGATGCCGAGGATGTGGCTGAGTTCGTGGGCGAAGACGGCCATGCCCGAGCTCTCGGCCTGGGTGCTGGAGCCGTCGGCGGCGTTGGGCCAGATGCGGGCGGCGGCCTGCCAGGAGGTCCAGGGCACGTACCGGGTGCTGGCCGCGTTGCTCTTGTCGGCGGTGGGCGTGGGCGGGCCCCACTGCCGGGGCACGCTCGTGGGGTCGGCGAACCTCATCTGGCCGAACTCCTGCCAGGCCGCCGACTCGTCGACGCCCGCGGTCAGGAAGAAGACGAAGTCGAACTCCTTGGGCTTGTCGGGGCCCACGTCCTTGGTCCAGGCGCGCTTGCCGTCGGCGCGGATGTCCTTGCCGCAGGTGTCGCCCACCGGGCAGGCGCCGGGGTTCATGCCCGGCTCGATGCCGTACTGGTGTGACTTGTAGGGGAGTCGGTAGACGCCGAAGGCCGTCAGGTCCACGCCGACCCGGCCGCCGGAGTCCTCCATCCAGTACTCGTTGATGGTGTGGCCCCGGTTGAGCTTGCCCGGCTTGTTCAGGAAGTCCTCGTAGAACTGGGGCAGTTTCGCGCGCGGCACGTTCGCCGCGTCGGGCGTCGGGTTGCCGAACTTGGCCTTGCCCGCGGGCTGGCTGACCGAGAAGCCCTCGTCGGGGTAGTCGAGCAGGACCAGGGCGCCCTTGAAGGTGCGGTCGGTGGGCTCCAGGTCCGGGTTGGCCCAGTCGGTACCGGGGACCGAGCGGTAGTCGGCCCAGGTCATGTCGTCCGGGTTGCGCCAGTTCTGCGGATCGATCGGGGTGGCGAGCGGGGGGCGGTGCGCGGGCCCGGAGTCCGGCGAGGCGCCGGCGGGGGCGACGGCCAGCGCGGCCAACACGCCGATCACCAGGGCCAGCAGGCCGACGCGCCGCGCGCGCCGGGCCGGCCGTGGCCGCGAGGCGTCGGGCGCCACCGGCCCGGAGCGGAGGCGGGGGACGCGGGATATGTGGGCCAGGCGGGCGGCGCGGGGCGTACACGAGACGCTACGGGCGCGCCGGGAGCGGGGCGCGCGGCGCGCGTGCGAGCGGTGGAGGAACAAGACTCACCTCGATGTCTGAGCACTGTCTGAGGTCATCGGGCGTGGACATGGCAAGTCGTTCGATGGGGGTTTCCCACCGCGGTCAAGGTAAGGCGGGGGGCGTTGGGACGCCAGAGTGCCGACGGCGTACCGCTGTGACGGGACCGGGCGAACACCGGCGACCCAGGTGGCGCCGCCTGGCCGCGCCGGGCGCCCGCGCCCGCGACCCGCCGGCCGGGGCGCGGCGCCGGGGCGCGGGTCCGTGGACCGCTGGCGGGCGCCCGTGGGCCGGGCGCCCGTGGGCCGGGCGGCGCGAATCCGGACGGCGCGGGTCCGTGGCGTAGCGACGGCGGCCCGGGGCGGTGGCGGGGCCCCCGCCGTGGCGGCGCGCCCCCGCACCCGCTCCGCCCCCGGGCCGCACCGGATCGGCCCGGGGCTCAGTGGTGGAAGGCGGTGCGCTCCGCGTCCGTGGGCGCGCCGGTGGTCAGCCGGTGCAGGCAGCGGCGCATGTCCGCCACGAGCAGGGCGATCTCGTCCCGGCCGACGCCGTGCCGGACCAACACCCGCTGGATGACGGTCTCGTGCCGGTCGGCGGGCAGCGGGTAGGCGGGGACCTGCCAGCCGCGCATGCGGAGCTGGTCGGAGAGGTCGTAGAGGCTGAAGGCCGATCCGCGCGGGTCGGTGAGGGTGTACGCGACGGCGGGCAGCGCGCCCTCGCCCGTGTACAGGAGGGTGAAGGGGCCCATCTCGCGTACCTGGTCCGCCAGGTAGCGCGCGGTGTCCGCGCACGCCTGCTGGACGCGGCGGTAGCCGGCCCGGCCCAGCCGCAGGAAGGCGTAGTACTGGGCGATGACCTCGCCGCCGGGGCGGGAGAAGTTGAGGGCGAAGGTGGGGATGTTCCCGCCGAGGTAGTCGACCTGGAAGACCAGGTCGGCCGGGAGCGCGTCGGCGTCGCGCCAGAGCGCCCAGCCCACGCCCAGCGGCGCCAGCCCGTACTTGTGCCCGGAGGCGTTGATCGAGGCGACCCGTGCCAGGCGGAAGTCCCAGACCAGGTCCGGCTGGAGGAAGGGCGCGACGAACCCGCCGCTGGCGGCGTCCACGTGGACGGGCACGTCCCAGCCCCGCTCGGCCTCGATCCGGTCCAGTTCGGCGGCGATCTCGGCGACCGGTTCGTAGTCGCACGTGAACGTGACGCCGAGGATCGCGACGACGCCGATCGTGTTCTCGTCCACGTACGCCGCGAGCTGGTGCGCCCGCAGCCCCGTCGCGCCCGGCTCCAGCGGCACCTGGCGCAGCTCGACGTCGAAGTAGCGGGCGAACTTCTCCCAGCAGATCTGTACGGGTCCGGCGACAAGGTTGGGGCGGTCGGTGGACTCGCCGCGTGCCTGCCGGCGCGCGCGCCAGCGCCACTTGAGCGCCAGCCCGCCGAGCATCGCGGCCTCGCTGGACCCGGTGGTCGAGCAGCCGACCGCGCCGCGCGGGCCCACGCCACCGCTGGCGCGCGCCCCGGCGGCCTCCTCGTCCTCGTCCTCGCCTCCGCCGCCGGTCGGCGCGTGCCACAGGTCGGCCAGGATGTTCACGCAGCGCGCCTCGATCTCGGCGGTCTGCGGGTACTCGTCCTTGTCGATCATGTTCTTGTCGAGGCACTCGTTCATCAGCCGGTGCACCTGGTCCTCGGACCAGGTGGTGCAGAACGTCGCCAGGTTCTGTGCCGCGTTGCCGTCCAGGAGCAGTTCGTTGTGCAGCAGTTCGTAGACCACCTCGGGCGGCGCGTGGTCCCGCGGCATCCGGTGCTTGGGCAGCACGTGCGAGCTCAGCGGCGACGCGAACACGTCGGCGAACGGGTCGTCCGCGTGCGGGTCCTTGGCTTCGTGCAGGGCCATTGACGTCATCCTCCGGCGACGGGCGGGCGATCCCCCCACCACGACGTATACCGGACACCTCCCGGCCCCGCCCCCCGGTGCTCCCTCCCCGGCGCGACCCCGCCGGGCACCCCCGCCGTACCCACCGGCCCTACCCACCGGCCGCGCCCTACGCCGTGGTCCCGTCCGGAGTCGGGGCCGGGCGGAACAGCTCCGCGAGGTGGTGGCGCAGGACCGCCCGCGCGGCCTCGGGCGGACGCTGGCCGACCAGGACGCTGGTGCCCAGGCCGTGGCTGAGGGCCAGCAGGCGGGCCGCCTCGGTCGCGGGGTCGGCGTCGGGGCGCAGTTCGCCGGCGGTCCGGGCCGCGGTGAGCGCGGCCGCGAGGTCGGCCTCCAGCCGGTCGGGGCCGGCCACGAAGGGGCGGGCGGCCAGCTCCGGGTCGGTCATCGCGAGCACCGCGTACGAGGTCCAGAGCAGGTGGAAGGCGCGGCTGGGCTCGTCGATGGGCAGCGCCTCGGCGCAGAACGCCTCGGTGAACGCCCGCGCCGTGACCGGGCTCGGCAGCCCGGCCAGCCGGCCCGACCAGCGCCGCCGGCTCTGCCGCTCCAGGTCGCCCAGGGTCGCGTGGACGAGCCCGGCCTTGGTCTCGAAGTAGTACTGCACCAGCCGCAGCGAGACGCCGGCCTCGGCCGCGACCGCGCGCAGGGTCACCGCGTGCAGTCCGGTGCGCGCGGCGACGCGCGTCAGCGCGGCGCTGATGTGCGCCCGGCGCTCGGCGTGATCGACGGTCCTCGGCATGCGCCGGCCCCCTGCCCGCTGACTCGGGCCCGCTCCCCAACGGGCCCCGGAACCTTTATGGTACCGCCGTACCATAAAACTGGGGAGGCGGTGCCATGGCCGGGCACGAGGCGCACGACCCGTCCCGAACCCCCGCCGACCGGGGCACCCCCGGCGGTGGGGAGCGCGCCGGGCCGGCCGAGGGCGGACCGGGTGCCGTGCTCGCGCTGGCCTGCGCGGCGCAGTTCATGGTCGTCCTGGACGTCTCGGTGGTGAACGTCGCGCTGCCCTCGATCAAGGAGTCGCTCGGGTTCGACGCGGTCGCCCTCCAGTGGGTGGTCGGCGCGTACGCCCTGGCCTTCGCCGGCCTGCTGCTGCTCGGCGGTCGGCTGGCCGACGTGTACGGCAGGCGGCGGGTCTTCCTCTGCGGCCTCGCGCTGTTCGCGCTGGCCAGCCTGGCCGGGGGGCTGGCCGACGCGCCGGGCGTGCTGATCGCCATGCGCGGCCTCCAGGGGCTGGGCGCGGCCGTGCTGGCGCCGGCCACGCTGACCATCCTGACCACCACCTTCGCCGACGGCCCGGCCCGCACCCGAGCGCTGGCCACCTGGACGGCGGTCAGCGCGGCCGGCGGCGCGGCCGGCAACCTCGTCGGCGGGGTGCTCACCCAGTCGCTGTCCTGGCGCTGGACGCTGCTGGTCAACGCGCCGATCGGGCTGGCCACGGGCCTGCTCGCGGTACGCCTGCTGCCGGCCGACCGCGTCCGCGCGGCGGCCACGCGCCTGGACGTACCGGGCGCGGTGCTGGCCACCGCCGGTGTGACGGGCCTGGTGTACGGCGTGACGCGGGCCGAGCGGGACGGCTGGACGGGCCCGGCCACGGTGGCCGGCCTGCTGGGCGGGGCGCTGGCGCTGGCCGGGCTGTGGTGGGTGGAGTCCCGGGCCGCCGACGCGCTGATCCCGCGCGCGCTGGTGCGCGCCCGCGCGGTGCGGGTGGGCAACGCGGTGATGCTGCTGGCGGGGGCGTGCTTCATCCCGATGTGGTACTTCCTCTCGCTGTACATGCAGGACGTGCTCGGCTACGGCGCGCTCGCCACCGGACTGGGGTTCCTGCCGCACGCGCTGGTCGGCGTGGTGGCGGCCCGACTCGCCCCGCTGGCCATGCGGCGCGTGGGCGCCCGCGCGCTGATCGCGCTGAGCGCTCTGCTCGCCGCGAGCGGCTTCCTGTGGCAGAGCGCGCTGGGGGCGCACAGCGGCTACGTGAGCGGGCTGCTCGGCCCCGCCGTGGTGATGTCCGCCGGGATGGGCCTGCTGATCACCCCGGTCACCACCACCGTCACCTCCGGCGTCGCCCCGGGAGCGGCGGGCGCGGCCTCGGGCCTGCTGAACGCGGCCCGTCAGGTGGGTGGCACGTTCGGGCTGGCCGCCCTGGTCAGCGTGGCCGGCACGGCCACCGACCCGGTCACCGGCTACCGCCGCGCGTTCCTCACCACCGCCGCCCTGTGCGCCCTGGTGGCGGCCCTGGCCCGCGCCCTGCCCCCGACCACGCCCACCCGGCCGGGGACGGCGGCCACGCCGGCCGAACGGTGAGGGCCGGACGGTGAGGGCCGTGGGGGCCGGACGTGGGGCCAGCCGAAACCCGGGTGCGCTCCGGCGGCCGGGCGCCTAGCGTGGCGGGCATGTCCACGCCCCGGATCTCCTAGCTCAGGCACACGCTTCCACGCCACCCGTGTGTCCTCTCGCTTATCCGGAGCGTTCTCTCGTGATCACTGTTCGCGGTCTCGACGTGCGGGCGGGTGCCCGCCTGCTGCTGTCCGACCTCTCCTTTCACATCGCCCCCGGCGACCGCGTCGGCCTGGTCGGCCGTAACGGCGCGGGCAAGTCCACGCTGTTGTCGCTGCTGGCCGGCCGGGTCAGGCCGGCCGTCGGCACCGTCACCCACACCGGCCCGGTCGGCTACCTCCCACAGGACCCCCGTGCCGCCGACCCCACGGCCACCGTCACCGACCGGGTGCTCTCCGCCCGTGACCTGGACCGGGCCGTGGCCGCGCTGCGGGCCGCCGAGACGGCCATGGCGGGGGCGGCGGGCGGCCCCGCGCAGCGCGGGGCGATGGCCGCGTACGTCCGCGCCGAGGCCGAGTTCCAGTCCCGTGGCGGGTACGCCGCCGAGGCCGAGGCCGCCC
This sequence comes from Streptomyces sp. NPDC057702, assembly GCF_042799315.1. Classification (NCBI taxonomy): domain Bacteria; kingdom Bacillati; phylum Actinomycetota; class Actinomycetes; order Kitasatosporales; family Streptomycetaceae; genus Streptomyces; species Streptomyces sp. NPDC057702. The sequence continues at coordinate 13,081 of NZ_JBHVJC010000031.1, forward strand.
GGGTCGCGGCCGGTCTCGGACTGCCCGAGGACGCCATGGGCCGGCCCGTCGGCGAGCTCTCCGGTGGCCAGCGGCGCCGCGTCGAGCTGGCCCGCGTCCTGTTCGCCGGGCGGGGCACGCTGCTGCTCGACGAGCCGACCAACCACCTGGACGCCGACTCGCGCGGCTGGCTGCGCGCCTTCCTCGCGGCGCACCGGGGCGGCCTCGTCCTGGTCAGCCATGACACCGAGCTCATCGCCGACACCGTCAACCGGGTCTTCCACCTGGACCCGGGCACCGCCACGCTGACCGCGCACAACACCGGCTGGCACACCTATCTCGCCCAGCGGGCCGCGCACGAGCGGCGGGCGGGCCGGGAGCGGGCGAACGCCGAGCGGAAGGCGGCCTCACTGCACGCGCAGGCCGACAAGATGCGGGCCCGGTCCGCCACCGCCGTGGCCGCGAAGAACATGGCCCGCCGCGCCGACCGGATGCTCGCCGACCTGGAGCCGGCCCGGCGGCGCGAGAAGGTGGCCAGGTTCCGGCTGCCGGAGCCCGTCCCGTGTGGCCGGATGCCGCTCGGCGCGGTCAGCCTGGCCAAGGCGTACGGGGGCCGCCCGGTGCTCGACGGGGTGGACCTGGCCGTGGACCGGGGCAGCCGGCTGGTCGTCCTGGGCCACAACGGGGCCGGCAAGACGACCCTGTTGCGGCTGCTCGCCGGCCACGAGCGACCCGACGCCGGCCGGGTGGTGGCCGGCCCGGGGCTGCGCCTGGGCTACTTCGCGCAGGAGCACGACACGCTGGACACCGGCCGCACCGTGCGGGAGAACCTGGCCGGCGCCGCGCCGGGGCTCACCGACGGCGAGGTGCGACGGGTGCTGGGCTCCTTCCTGTTCGGCGGGGACGACGCGGACAAGCCCGCCGGTGTCCTGTCCGGCGGCGAGCGGACCCGGCTCGCGCTGGCCGGTCTGGTGCACTCCGGCGCGAACGTCCTGCTCCTGGACGAGCCGACGAACAACCTCGACCCGGCCTCCCGGGACGAGGTGCTCGGCGCCGTCGGCACCTACCCAGGCGCGATCGTCATGGTCACCCACGACGAGGACGCCATCGCCGCCCTGCGCCCGGACCGCGTCCTGCTGCTGCCGGAGGCGGCCGAGGACCTCTGGAACGAGGAGTACCTGGGCCTGGTCGGGCTGGACTGAACGCCGGCCCGGGAGCCCCGCCGGAGCCGGGCCTCGGCCCCGCTCCGGCGCGCGGATGGCGACCGGGGGGCGGGCGCGGCGCGACCGGGGTGGGCGGCCGGGGCCGAGGTCGGACGAGCCGGCCGGGGCCAAGGCCAGGCGGGGCGGCCCGGACCCGCGCCGGGCGGGCTGGCCGGGACCGGGGACGGTGGACGCGGACAGGGGACGGCGGACGGCGGACGGCCGCACCGTACGCGCCCCGGTCCGACCCCCTCGGGCGCTTCCCCCGTACGGGTGATGGCCGCCTGGTTGCGGCGCCGTCGCCGGGCGGTGGGGCCTAGCTTGGCGCGTCGGTGAACCTGGTGGCTGGTTCCGCTGACCGGAGGTGCTTCCCGTGCAAGGTCCCGCCCCGCAAGACGACCGGCGCACCGAGGCGGCCACCCGCGCGCCGGGCGCGCTCTCCCCCCGCGACGTGGACGCGCTGCTGGCCGAGCTCGCCTCCGCCGCCGGCCAGGTACTGGCCGAGTCCGAGGCGGCGGAGCGGCGGATGACGGAGCTGACCGACGCCGACGAGGAGTGGGTGGAGCGCGACCGGGCGGCGGGGCGCGGCGTGTTCGCGCCGGCGGCGGCCCTGGCGTCGGTGCGCTCCCAGCTCGCGGCGCGCACCGCGAGCGGGCACCGGGAGGCCGCGCGCGCCTTCGTCTCCTGGTGGGCCGACGCGGCGACGGTCGCCCTGGTCACGGCCGCCTGCCACGCCTGGCCGCACGAGATGCGCATGGTGGCCGCCAACCCGATGGTCGCCATGGACGACGACGACCTGGCCCAGCTGCCGAAGATCTCCGACCACTCCCGCCAGCTCATCGAGCTGGGCGCGCACATGCGCGACAACGGGGACGGGCTGCGCGAGATGGTCACCGACCTGGCCGTGCGCAGCGGCGTGCGCATCGGGCGGGACGCGCGTGGCGCGGTGACGGTCTACGAGGACGGGCAGCCCGACGCGCGGCGCCACCGGCTGTGGGGCAACCGCTGGGCCGACCACCAGGTGCCCGCGCTGCCGACGTCCGAGCAGCTCGACGTGTTGCTGGGCCAGGCGCCCGGCGACGTGCTGGCCCCGCTGCACGCCGCGATCGCCGCCATCGACGCGACGTTGGTGGCCAAGGCGCACGCCGAGCGACTGCGCGCCAAGAGCGGCCCGTGGACGCCCGCCGAGATGATCGAGTTCGACGCGCTCTCCGCCCAGGTCGACGGCCTCACCCGGCAGTTGGCCCACTACGCGCGGGCCGCGACCGCCAGCGTGCCCGCGGCCCGCGCCCTGGCCCGCCGCCCCGGGCGGACGCCCGCCGCCGCGAGCGCCGACTGACCCACGCCGCGGGCCGCCGCCGGGCCGCCACCGGGAACGTCGGCTGGGCCCGGCCCCGGGGCGCGCGCCCGCCCCGGGCCAAGCTCGCGCTGGGGTACCCACAAGCGATGTCGGGGATTGACGTGGGCTTTCACCACGGTTGACGATCTTTGGGGGCCCGGCCGCACCGGCGCCCGTCGCGAGCCGGACCCTCCGGTGCCGCAGCGATCGGAGGGTGAGCCGTGGAGGCGCTTGAGGCGGTGGCCATCGGGGCCGCCGGAGTCGTGGCCGGTGGGATGAACGCGGTCGTCGGCTCCGGCACCCTCATCACCTTCCCCACCCTGTTGGCGTTCGGCTACCCGCCCGTGGTCGCCAACGTCTCCAACAACATCGGCCTGGTGCCCGGCTCGATCAGCGCCGCGTACGGCTACCGGCGTGAGTTGCGCGGCCAGCGGCGGCGGGTGCTGCGGTTCGCGCTCGCCTCGCTGATCGGCGGGCTGACCGGCGCGCTGCTGCTGCTCAAGCTGCCCGCGTCGGCCTTCGACGCGGTGCTGCCCGTCCTCATCCTGACCGCCTGCGTCCTCGTCATCCTCCAACCGCGCCTCAACCGCTGGCTGAGCGGGCGCAAGGACGGCCCGCGCCACCAGGACGGCGGCCTGCCGGTGTGGTGCGGCATCCTGGGCACGGGCGTGTACGGCGGGTACTTCGGCGCGGCCCAGGGCGTGTTGATGATGGCGATCTTCGGCGTCTTCCTGGACGAGGACCTGCAACGCCTGAACGCCGTGAAGAACGTGCTCGGTTCCGTCGTCAACGGCGTGGCCGCCGTCGTCTTCATCGTCGTCGCCGACGTCTCCTGGACGGCGGCGGCCGTGGTCGCCTCCGGCGCCATCGTCGGCGGCCTGATCGGCGCCCGCGTCGGCCGCAAGCTGCCGCCGACCGTGCTGCGCGGCGTCATCGTGACGATCGGGATCACCGCGTCCGTGGTGGTCATCGTCCGCTGAACCGCCCCGCCCGACCCACGCCCCCCGGCCCTTTTCCGCCCGCGCGAGGCTGGGCAGCGGGCCACCGCGAACGGCAGGCTGACCCCATGGACACCGCACCGCCGCCCCACCCGACCGACCCCGCGCCCGCCACACCCCCCGCACCCCCGCCCGACCCACCGACCGCGACCGACCACGCCGTACGCGACCGCTCCGTACGCGACCACGCCGCCCCCGACCGGGCCGTACGCGCGCCGGCCGGCCGCACCGCGCCCGCCGACCCCGCCCCCGGTGAGCCCGGCCGGAGCCACTACGTGCACGGCTACTCGCAGCGGGAGGCGCGGCGGTTGGGGGACCAGGCCGACACGCTCGCCGCGCTGCTGCACGACGGCACGGTCTACCCGGCCGGCAGCCGGGTCCTGGAGGTCGGCTGCGGGGTCGGCGCGCAGACCGTGCACCTGGTGCGCGCCAGCCCGGGGGCGCGCCTGGTGGCGGTGGACCGGGACGCCGCCTCCCTCGCGCAGGCCCGCGCGCGCGTGGCGGCCCACGCGCCCGGGGCCCGGGTCGGGTGGCAGCGGGCGGACCTGTTCGCGCTGCCCTTCGCCGACGCGTCCTTCGACCACGTCTTCGTCTGCTTCGTCCTGGAACACCTGCGGGACCCGGTCCGGGCCCTGGTCGGGCTGCGCCGGGTGCTGCGCCCCGGGGGCGGGCTGACCGTGATCGAGGGCGACCACGGCTCGGCGTACTTCCACCCCGACAGCGCGCCCGCGCGCGCCGTCATCGGGCACCAGGTCGCGCTCCAGGCGGCCGGCGGCGGCAACGCGCTGACCGGCCGCGCGCTCCAGCCGCTGCTGACCGCCGCCGGGTACGCCGACGTCGCCGTCCGGCCGCGCACGGTCTACGCCGACGCGACCCGGCCCCACCTGGCGGCGGGCTTCACCCGCGACACGTTCATCCCCATGATCGAGTCGGTGCGCGACGAGGCGCTCGCGGCGGGCCTGACCGAGCTGGCGGACTGGGAGCGGGGCATGGCCGACCTGCGCCGAACGGCCGAGGACGGCGGCACGTTCCACTACACGTTCGCCAAGGCCACCGCCCGCAACCCGGCCACGCCCTGAACCCGTCACCCGCCGCGCGGGGCGCCGCCCGGCATCGCGGGGCGCCGCGCCGGGCCGGCTCACGCCACGTCGGTCATCCTCGGCATCTCGCCCACCGTCGTGTGCACGTCGATGACGGCGAACGCGGCGCCCTGCGGGTCGACCAGAGCCGCGAACCGGCCGAAGGGGGTGTCCTGGGGGCCGAAGTGCGCCTGCCCGCCGCTCGCGGTGGCCCGGGCGACGGCGGCGTCGCAGTCGTCCACCGCGAAGTAGACCTGGATGTGCGCGGGCACCTCGGCCGGGAAGTCCTCGCCCATCCCCATCCGGCCGAGCACCGGCCCCGCGTCCAGGCTCAGGACCCTGAAGTCCATCTGGTCGTCGTCGACGCGCTGCGCCCGGTAGGGGAAGACGGCGCCGAAGAAGGCGTCGGAGCGCTCCGGTTGGCGGGTGAAGACCTCGGCCCAGCAGAACGCGCCGGGCTCGCCCCGCCGTTCGAACCCCTCGTGCCGGCCGGCCTGCCAGACCCCGAAGGCCACCCCGGCGGGGTCGCGGGCGAGCACCATCGTGCCGAAGTCGCCGACGCGCATCGGACCCATCACGACCTCGCCCCCGTGCTCGCGGATGGTGGCGGCGGTGGCCTCGGCGTCGTCGGAGGCGAAGTACAGGCACCACGCGGAGTGCGCCGGGTCGCCGGGCATGGGCGGGACGACGGCGGCGACGGCCTGGCCGTCCGCGTACGCCTGCGTGTACGCGCCGAACTCCGTGGCGCGCTCGCCGAAGGTCCAGCCGAGCACGTCACCGTAGAACCGCTTGGCGCCGTCGAGGTCGGCGAACATCGCGTCGGCCCAACACGGGGTGCCCTCCGGGTAGGCGGTCATGGCCCTCACGTCCTCTCGCTCGCTGCGCCGGCCCGCGCGGCCCGGCGGCTCCCAGTTTTCTCACGCTAGTCAGTCCCGGTCCGTTCCGCGCGGGGAGAACGCGCCGGGAACCCCGCATTCCGCGACACTCCGACGCGGCCCGCGCGGATTCCCCGCGGCGACGTCCGAGACCCTCCCCGTACCGCGTTTCGGCCGCGTGTTCCGACCGAAATACGACCCGCTTCCGCACCCCGCACCGGAATTTCCGCACGGAACGCGAACCGACTCCCCGGCGCCCCCTCGGCCGGGCCGCCCGCACGCCCGTTCCGGCCGGCAGCGGGCACGAAGCGCAGTTCAAGACGGTGCGGATCGCGGTCGGTTCGCGGCGTACGTGCCACGGACCCGTGCGCCCCATTCTCCACCACATCGAGGTCAGTAACAGTCCTCGGGACGAAATTCAGGTCCGTAATTCCGACAGGCGATAGCGTACGTTCCGGCAAGCGAAATCCGCCCGCTCGACCGCTGTCGAGAGGAAAAGAAAAACTCCCGATCCATTGCCGGAGGGGGTAATGTCTGCGCACCGTCCCGCCTTTCTTCCCGCCGTGCCCGGTGCCGTCCTGTCGCCGACCCGGCAGTCAAGGAGCTTCGCCATGCCCGCTGTCCCGCCGCCCGCCTCGCCCAACCCGTTCGCCTCGCCCGTCTCGCCCGTGGCACGGGCGAGCACGACGAGCGGCCCGGCCCGCACCGGGGACGGGGCGGCGGCCGCGGCGGCCACCGCCACCACCGCGGCCGATCAGCACGCCGTGATCCAGGTGCGCGGGGCCCGGGAGAACAACCTGCGCGACGTCTCGCTCGACATACCCAAGCGACGGCTGTCGGTGTTCACCGGCGTCTCCGGCTCGGGCAAGTCCTCGCTGGTCTTCGGGACGATCGCGGCCGAGTCGCAGCGGCTGATCAACGAGACGTACACGGCGTTCGTGCAGTCGTTCATGCCGAGCCTGGGCCGCCCGGACGTGGACGCGCTGCACAACCTGAGCGCCGCGATCGTCGTGGACCAGGAGCGGATGGGCGCCAACTCCCGTTCCACGGTGGGAACCGCGACCGACGCGTACACGATGCTGCGCATCGTCTACAGCCGCCTGGGCACCCCGCACATCGGCACCTCCAGCGCGTTCAGCTTCAACGTCGCCGAGGGCATGTGCACCCGGTGCGAGGGCGTCGGCGAGGTCTCGGAGATCGACGTCGACCAGTTGGTGGACCGCGACAAGTCGCTCAACGAGGGCGCGATCACGGTGCCCGGGTTCGCCGTGGACTCCTGGTACTGGCAGGTCATGGCGCACTCCGGGCTCTACGACCCGGACACCCGGCTGCGCGACTTCACCGAGACCCAGTGGGCGGACTTCCTCCACAAGCCGAGCACCAAGATCAAGGTCGGGTCCAACAACCTCACCTACGAGGGCCTGGTGACCAAGGTGCAGCGGGTCTACCTCAGCAAGGACCGCGAGTCGATGCAGGCCCACCTGCGGGCCTTCGTGGATCGGGCCGTCGTCTTCGCCGCCTGCCCGGACTGCGGGGGCGCCCGGCTCAACACCGCCGCGCTGTCCAGCGTCATCGACGGCGTCAACATCGCCGCGTGCTCGGCGATGCAGATCAGCGACCTGGCCGCGTTCGTACGCGGCATCGACGACGTCTCCGTCGGCCCGATCGTCACCGCCCTGCGCGAACTCCTGGACTCCCTGGTCGAGATCGGCCTGGGTTACCTCAGCCTGGACCGCGCCTCGGGCACCCTGTCCGGCGGCGAGGCCCAACGCGTGAAGATGGTCCGCCACCTGGGCTCCAGCCTCACCGACGTCACCTACGTCTTCGACGAACCGACCGTGGGCCTGCACCCCCACGACATCCGCCGCATGAACGACCTCCTGCTACGACTGCGCGACAAGGGCAACACCGTCCTGGTCGTCGAGCACAAACCCGAGGTCATCGCCATCGCCGACCACGTCGTGGACCTGGGACCCGGCGCGGGTTCCGAGGGCGGCCGGCTCTGCTACGCGGGCGACGTGCCCGGCCTGCGCGCCTCCGACACGCTCACCGGCCGGCACCTGGGGCACCGGGCCCGGCTGCGCGAGCGGGTGCGCGAGCCGCGTGGCTGGCTGGCGATCCGTGGGGCCGACGCGCACAACCTGAGGAACGTGGACGTGGACCTTCCGGAGGGCGTGCTCACGGTGGTCACCGGCGTCGCCGGGTCCGGGAAGAGCTCGCTGATCCACGGGTACCTGAGCGGCCGGGAGGGCGTGGTCGTGGCCGACCAGTCGCCCATCCGGGGTTCGCGCCGCTCCAACCCGGCCACCTACACCGGCCTGCTGGGCCCGATCCGTACCGCCTTCGCTAAGGCCAACGGCGTCAAGCCGGCCCTGTTCAGCGCCAACTCCGAGGGCGCCTGCCCGAACTGCAACGGCCTGGGGCTGGTCTACACCGACCTGGCCATGATGGCCGGCGTGGCCTCGACCTGCGAGGAGTGCGAGGGCAAGCGGTTCACGCCCGAGGTGCTGACGTACACCCTGCGGGAGAGGAACATCAGCGAGGTGCTGGGCATGTCGGTGACCGAGGCGTACGCGTTCTTCCCCACCGGGCAGGCGCACACCGTCCTCGGTCGCCTCAGCGACGTGGGCCTGGGCTACCTGCGCCTCGGCCAGCCCCTCAACACCCTCTCGGGCGGCGAGCGCCAGCGGCTGAAGCTGGCCATCCACATGGCGGAGAAGTCCTCCACGTACGTCCTGGACGAGCCGACGACCGGACTGCACCTGGCCGACGTGGACAAACTCCTGGCCCTGCTCGACCAGTTGGTGGACGCGGGCAACACGGTCGTGGTCATCGAGCACCACCAGGCGGTGATGGCCCACGCCGACTGGCTCGTCGACCTCGGCCCCGGCGGCGGCCACGACGGCGGCCGGGTCATCTTCGAGGGCACCCCCACCGACCTGGTCACCAAGGGCGAGACCCTGACCGCCGAGCACCTGCGGGAGTACGTGGCCGGCTGAGCGGGCCCGCTGGCGCGGGGCCCGGACCGGGCGCGGTGCCGCCGGTCGGGCCCGGCGCGGCGCGGGCCGCGCGGGGTGCCGGCCCGGCCGGGGCCCGCGCGGCGCCCGGACCGCTCGCATGCCCGCTCAGGAGCCGTCGGCGCCCGCACCGGGCGGCTGTCGGAGGGCCAGGCTGGTCCTCGTGGGATCACCCGAGATGTCGACGTGGATCACCGACTCGTCGGAGCGGGTGTAGCTCCAGGGCGGGGGCGTCGGGCCCGGGGGGGGGCGGGGGCCCGGGGGGGCGGGGGCGGGGGGGGGGGGGGCGGCGCGGGGGGGGGGGGGCCCCCCCCCCCCCCCGGCCCAACACATAGGCGGCGCGCAGGTCCCAAAACAGCGCCGGCAGACCCCCCCCCCGCAGGGG